>JBBQCU010000459.1:0-3254 GCA_038319065.1 Methylococcales bacterium | reverse complement strand
CATTGTCCGCAAATAAGAGTCTTAATGTTTTTGATTATTTGCGGCAGATTCCATATATTCGTTGCCGGTCTCTATGTGCTTGACAGCGGCTTCAGCATGTTTAGTAGCCGAGCCAATGTGGCCCAAATTGCCGAGATCAATGGCTTCTTGCAACTCCGCAGCGGCAGCATCCAAATGGGTTTTTGGCACACTTTTAGCTGATAAAGAAGCAGCCAGCGTATGATCTAATGCATACTTTGCGTGTTTGATCATGATTGATGTTTCACCGGCTTCACCATGAATAAACGCAGCATTTGCCTGTTCAAGTGCTATAGCAGCATGCCCTTTAGCGAAAACGGAAGTGCTTGAAAGAAGTAATAAACCAGCACATAGCGATGCTATTTTTTTCATGATTCTTTTCTCATTAATGTTAATATTTGGTTATCCATGCCTGTCAGACAGTGTCGAATATTTACCATTTAATTCATCCATTAATTTTGTTGTGTTTGGCATTATTGTACATCAGCCTCTACTATTTGCCACATTCCTTAATCCAACCGATATTCGATGGGATTGCGATAGAGCCGCAAGCCAGCTTACGCCGCAGCGAGACTGCCCCTCCATTCTTCTTTTCCCTAAGAATTACACATTAGCGCGTTACCGGACTTATTTCAAGGGAAGGAGCGCTTCGCGACAAGGTTATCCCAAGCTGATCCCTCTGTCATGCCCCAAACCGCTTCCTTGGAATCGAACCACTTACGATTAGGCCCATAAGATGTGTCACTATTCACAGCATCTGTGATCCGATATGCTAACTGCTTAAGAAGCCCGTTCGTCTCAGCTTCTTCGAGAGCTTGTTTCGATTCGAAGAGTATCACCACTTTGGGCCAGTCGTAACCCCATACACCTTCAACTTCCAAAATTCCCTGGTTCTCCGCAACAAGTTCTATTCGGAGATCTTTTATGAAGCGCTTGAGGGAGAGATCCGCTTCTAAGGAATAACTCATGCGGGGTATTAAATTAAATGCCATAACAGGTGCCACTATTATTGCAATTGTGATCGCCTCTAAGGTTGACATCTCAAACCCATATTTAAGCATTGAAACCGTGCTCACTAGGCCCAGCAAAACCAAGCATAGTAATAGTTTAGCGTCTGCCTTACAGGAAAGGCTAGCGACTATAATAACGGATACTAAAATAATGACGGCTATATAAGGAGGCATTTTAAACCAAAGTAGAAGGGCAGCAACAACACTCAGTAGCGCCAACACAACTAATGCAGTATATCTATTCAATGCGGTATCTATATTTGTTTTCATCTGAAGGTTCCCAATTTTTCGGGGGCATAAATGTTAGTCGGGTAGGGTGCGCACCGCGCACCTTTCACGACGCTTCAACGGTGGCATGGGGACGAGTTCATGGCTAGTTGCCGACGCATCAAAGCGGAAGCGAGGGTGTGAAGCTCTGATTAGCTTCGATTCAACTGCGTTACATCGAGGCTACTTGCATCAAATCGTCAGTAATGAAGTACACTTACCCTACAGAAAAACTCTCCCCGCACCCGCAGGTTCCTTTAACATTCGGATTGTTGAACTTAAAAGCTTCATTTATCCCTTCCCTGCGAAAATCCAGTTCAATGCCATCAACAAATTCAAGATCGCTTTGTGGGACGATGACTTTAACGCCGAAACCCTCAAACACCGCATCATTTTCATTCAAGGTATCGGCGTAGTCCAGTGTGTAAGCAAAACCCGAGCAACCGGACTTTCTAACGCCCAATTTTAAACCGATGCCTTTACCACGTTTTTCCAGCTGCTTCTTAATTTGACGAGCTGCACTTTCAGTTAATGAAACAGACATATGACCCTCTTTATGCTTGGCAAACCAAGGCTTTTAATAGATTAATAAATTTAAAAATTTCAGCTGTTGTATTAGCCAGGCCCAAACTGATGCGGATAGCACTTTTTGCAAGACCTGCTTCTACACCCATGGCAATGAGTACCGGGCTGGGCATGCTGCCACCGCTGGCACAGGCCGATCCGCTGGAAACGGCAATACCTTTTTGATCGAGTTTCATCAGCAGCATTTCACCATCGATTCCAGGGATGCCAAACTGGACAGTGTTAGGCAACCGTTCCGCTTGTTGGGCAAAAATGGTTAAGCCGGGTATAGTTGATAAACCGGCCTCCAGCAGAACTCTTAAAGCAAGCAGTTGTTCATTGCGTTGGGCAAGTTCAGCTTTCGCAAGTTCCGCGGCTTTTCCAAATCCGACGATGGCCGCGACATTTTCAGTTCCGGCTCTTAGCTCCTGTTCTTGTCCGCCGCCAAGGAAGAGGGGTTTTAGGTCTATGCCTTTCTCAAATACCAGTGCACCACAGCCTTTAGGACCATAGATTTTATGGCTGGACAGTGACATCAAATGCACACCAAGCCGGTTAAATGATACCGGGATTTTACCTAATGCTTGTACGGCATCGGTATGAACAGTAATGCCGTTTGCTCTGAACTTCTTCGCATGGAGCTCTAAATCCTGGATAATTCCGGTTTCATTATTTGCCAGCATAATCGACACCAGATCCGGCTTTTCTTTAAGAATCTTATCAATAGCAGTTTCCGTGATAAGTCCGTTGGAGTCCACAGGGATAATGTTTAACTGGGCCCCAAGTCTTTTCAAGTGCAGGGCGGGTTCAGTAACAGAGGGATGTTCAATAGCGGAAATGGCGAGTCTGCCCTGGGTGGGCAATATTGCTAATGCCAGGTTATTAGACTCAGTCCCGCCGCTGGTAAAAATGATTTGCGAGGCTTGCGTGCCGGCCAGAGCCACAACTTGCTCGCGGGCGGCATCGATAGCACTGCGAACAATTCGGCCGTGACGATATAAACTGGAAGGATTGCCGTAGAATGATTTCAGGAAAGGTAACATTGCTTCCAACACCCGGTCATCGATGGGTGTTGTTGCATTGTGATCAAAGTAGATCATTCAGATTTGATATTGATTCCGTATTACGATGCAATTCAATAACATGCTGAGCATCCTGATCCTGTCTTTTGGCAATTTCCTGAACTCGATGCTTTTCTAAAAGCTGGGCAATGGTGATGCTTTTTAAATAATCCCTGATTTGTTCACTCAAGCCCATCCATAGATCGTGAGTTAAACACGCCTTCTCATTTTGACAATTGGCTTCACCGCCACATTTGGTTGCATCAAGCGGCTCATCGACAGCTGCAATAATATCAGCAATATTGATGTCACTTGCCTTGCCGGCCAGCGTATA
>JBBQCU010000458.1:0-3258 GCA_038319065.1 Methylococcales bacterium | reverse complement strand
TCGCGCCCCCTGTGGGCGCGTGGATTGAAACATCGCTATCAGGAATTCATTAACGGAAGCATTTCAGTTAATCTTTTTAACGTGGCTAAGCATGCCGAAGAAGTAGGCGTGCAAACTTGATGTCAGAAAATAATTAGCGGTTGTGTAGCTTGGAAGGTAAACATGTGTAAACTCGATAATACTAATACTAATACAGATAAGCCCATAGAAAACCAGGTCTTACCAGAGAAAACTGAACGCAAACCCTGCGAACCAGGTAGCTTAAAAGGACAAATTTGGATTTCTGATGATTTTGATGAACCTATGAGCGAAGAAGAATTGGCGTTATGGTATGACGCGCCGATTTTTCCGGAAGATGAAACTCATAGCAAGTAGCCCCGGAACACTTAGAAGTCCGGGTGCGTGGAGCAATGGACTACTGGTAAACTTGGCATAAACTAAACGTGCAGTTGAAATTGCTATTGCTATTGAAATCGGCGAACAAGCCGTGACAAATTATATTAACAAACAAACTGGAGAACTCTCATGCAACTCGCAAACTATTTTGCCGAACAAGCGACGCAAGCAATGGATAAACTCTGGGAAGAAAATAACTGGGATAACAAAACGAAGACTGAATGGGCAAATGAACATATAAGAACACCTTATAATCCATCATGAATGTTGTTTTAGATACCAATGTCTTATTAGCATCAATTGCCAAAAATCACGTTATAGAATCATTTCCGATAACTTTCTGGCTAATAAGTTTATTGCGGGCATTGCAGATTATTTAGGTACTGATTGAAAAACACAAACCTGCTACAAGCTAGCTAAATAATTAGCTAAAGGACAAACTAATGAAACAAACAATTAACATCCACGAAGCCAAAACTAGGCTTTCCCAATTGCTTCAGCAGGTAGAAGAAGGGGATGAAATCATTATTGCAAGGGCTAATAAACCCATCGCGCGACTGGTTGCCTATCAGGAAAAGTCCTCACAACGACGTTTGGGAGAGGCAAAAGGAATGGTGGAAATAATGCCGGATTTTGATCAATTACCGGAAGATTTCATGGCATATTTTGAATGAAAGTTTTGCTCGATACTTGCGCTTTTCTTTGGCTGGTGACTGATGATCCTCAAGCGTCGGAATTAGCCAAAGGAATTTTCCTGAATAATGACAATGAATTATTTCTCAGTGCGGTAACCGGTTTTGAAATTGCCGTCAAATACAGCCTTGGAAAGTTACACCTGACAGAACCACCCAAAGAATTTATCGCCAATCGCATTCAGGCCAATGCGTTAACCGAATTACCGGTATCCATGATCCACGCCTTGGCATTACAAAACATGCCGTTGCACCACAAAGATCCCTTTGATCGCCTGCTGGTTGCTCAAGCGATGGTTAATCAAATACCCCGCTGAGTGCTGATCAACAACTTTCAGCTTATGAGATTGAACGGCTGTGGTAATCATTAACCGTTACTTTAGCAAATCATCATGGAAATAACCCTCAAAGAGCCACCCGACAAAATTCCGCTTTCCTCTTTCCTCCTTTAACCAATACGCCTACTGTCCCAGGCGTTGTTATTTAATTCATGCAGAAGATGAATTCACCCATAACATCCACACCGAAAGCGGCACACGCGAACACGAACGCGTCGATCAATTGGCCCATAATATCAAAAAGGGTGTCCGGGTAGAATTTGCTCTGCCGGTCTGGTTAGATAAGCTTGGCATCAGCAGACGTTGCGATGTCGTGGAATTTCATCTGGAAGGTGCGGTATTCCCGATTGAATATAAACATGGCAAGCGCAAGCAATGGGATAATGATGACATACAAGTTGCCGCTCAAGCGATGTGCCTGGAAGAAATGCTCAAAACAAACATTCCAACCGCCGCCATTTTTCATATACAAACCCGTAGACGACGCGAAGTGAACATCGACCAAACGTTGCGGAATGAAGTCATCGCTACGGTAAAAGCCGTCACAAATCTGCTCAAAGGCCAGCAATGTCCTCCTCCCACGGAACACATTAAACGTTGTCCGCAATGCTCGTTAAATGAACTGTGCAACCCGGAGCTGCTCAACGAAAAATCCAGATTACTGCAACTGTCAGCCGAGTTATTTAAAGTAGAAACGGACGAAGCATGAAACAACTTCTTAATACACTCTATGTCACGACCACGGAAGCCTATCTAAGACTGGAGGGTGAAACCGTCTGCGTCATGATCGAAAAGGAAAAACGCCTGCATGTCCCGCTTCATCATTTAAACGTTTTTGTTCTGTTTGAAACCATGATGAGCCCCGCCTTAATGGGGCGATGTGCTGCCGATGGCCGTTCCATTATTTGGCTGAACCGTAGAGGCAAGTTTATGGCGCGCATGGAAGGGCCGGTAAACGGTAATTTTTATTGCGCCAGGCACAATATCGAGCTGCCGACGATGTTAAAGTCAGCTTAAAAATTGCCCAGCGCTTCATTGCCGGAAATTATCGGCCTAACACAGGCGTGCGCCACATTTCTATCTCGACAATTTTGCATTATTATGTTTCTGAATTAAGCTATTTGTGCAAAATTCAAGACTTGACACTTTCTTTACGAGGTCCATTTTAGTCAACACAATTTTTAGAACCTACTTAAAGATGCAAACTCAAATCAACCCTTGGCAAAAACGGATCTTTAGACTTTCCCTGATTCTCTGCGTAACTTGTTTCTTGTTGGCGGCATTTACCCTTTACGCTTACTGGGCGGAGAAAACCCAGACCCTGGAAAGAGCGAAAAACCAAGCCCGGCAAGAAGCTATCCACGCAGCTAAAAAAATTGATACCCAGCTTCGTAAACTTGAGGAAAGTGTGAGTTCCATCGCGGACGATCTCACTACTGGTAAACTCAAGGATCAAAAGTTGCTTGACCGGTTAAAAAGCACAATTGAACAAAATCCAACATTTTACGGAATCACAGCCGCTTATGCTCCCTACGCTTACAAACCTCAGCTTCGTCTGTATTCTCCTTACTACGCTAAAAAAGATGGCAAATTGCAATTACTTCAACGTACATACGATTATACTCAGTCAAAGAAGGAAGATTGGTATATACGTATATTAGCCGCAGCAGGTCCAGTATGGCTAGAATCTTACTTTGGAACAACGAGTAACACTTTAATCGCATCATTTGGCACTCCTTTTTATCGAATTGACACGAAAACTCAAAAATCAATTCCCGCCGGAGTAGTCCGTGCTAACTATTCTCTGGATGGGTTAAAAGACTTAATGCTTT
>JBBQCU010000457.1:0-3272 GCA_038319065.1 Methylococcales bacterium | reverse complement strand
CGCTTATATGGCGAATCCTGCACGCCCCGAAATCCTATAGGGCCCTGCATGGTTTCTGATGAAGGCGCTTGCCGTATCTGGTGGGCATCAGGAATTAAAAGAACGGCGTAAACAGATGAAAAATATTTACCCTTTCCATTTCTGCTTTCTTGCTTTTTTCTTAGCCGCATTCTCCTCACGAATCACCGCAAGTTCGATAAGCTCCTGTTCCATCATGGCCGGGGTTTCCAGGCTGATTCTGCCTATCATACCGGCACGTAATTCAGTCAACAGAATTTTAGCGACTTTATCCATATCAATGCGTCCAGCTGAGCGCAAGCAGCCTCGATTTTTACCGATGGCGTCCATGAGTTGTTGTTCGGTTTCGGGTAAATGTTCCAGTTGAAAGCGGGTTTTCAGGTAATCGGGATAATGGTGTAACAAGTATTCGGCTGCAAAAGAAGCGATTTGATCATGATTTATGGCGGTGTCTTTGATAGCACCCGTGGCAGCCAGCCGGTAACCGCTATTTTTATTTTCGACGTTAGGCCACAGTAAACCGGGGGTATCTAACAAAATAATGCCGTTGCCTATATCAATGCGCTGTTGCATTTTGGTGATAGCCGGCTCATTGCCCGTCTTGGCAATCATTCTTCCGGCTAATATATTGATAAGTGTAGATTTTCCAACATTGGGTATACCCACTATCAGGGTATGTATCAGCCTGGAACCAGGCGCTTTATCCGGAAGCATTTTATGGCACAAATCCGGCAGTTGTCGTATTTTTTCCGGATGCTCGACGGTCACAGCCAATGTTTTGACGCCTTGCTCCTGCTCAAGGTAAGTTTGCCATAGCCGGGTGATCTCTGGATCGGCAAGATCACTTTTGCTGAGTACTTTGATGCAGGGTTTGTCGCCACGCAGAGTTTCAAGCATCGGGTTTTGGCTGCTGAATGGAATGCGCGCATCCAGAATTTCAATAATCAAATCGACCTGTGGCAGGGTTTCTTTGATCTCTTTACTGGCCTTGTGCATATGACCGGGGTACCACTGAATGAGCATAATTTTATATTAATGAGATGATGAATATAGCAAGGTAAAATATAACAAACAAAATTAAAAAGCAGGAAAATCAATATTTATGAAAGAGATAAAAGTAACAAGCAGTTTTTACGCCTATTTATCGCGGTTAAGATGGATTAAACGCTGGGGACTCAAGCGTAATGCTCATGAAGAAAACGTCATGGAGCATAGCTGGGAAGTCTCTGTTATTGCCCATACCCTGGCCTTGATTAAAAACCGTTATTTCGGCGGCAATGTTAACGCCAACGCTATCGCCACGGCAGCGTTATATCATGATATTACCGAAGTCATTACCGGTGATTTGCCTACACCAATCAAATATCACTCCAAGGAAATCAATGCCGCTTATAAACAGATTGAAAAACAAGCTGAAAAAGAATTACTGAATCTGTTACCCCCGGAACTGCGTGCGGATTTTGAGGCGCTTATTCATCACGACAAAATGCCGGAAGAGCATGTAAAGATCATCAAGGCAGCCGATAAAATATCAGCTTATCTTAAATGTCAGGCTGAATTAAAGGCAGGCAATACAGAATTTGAAACCGCAGCCGAACAGCTCGCCCACGCCATCGGTGAATCCGAGCAACCGGAAGTCGTTTTTTTTATGCAGGCTTTTGTGCCCAGTTGCGGGCTGACGCTGGATGGCTTGATGAAAACGAATTAAGTTGTAGTGGTAAAAACCAAATCTGACAGTTACTGGTTTCGCAGAAGTCTCTGTCAGGTCAAACTCCGCCTAACAAACCTTTGTAAGGTTTCAGGCTTGATCTGAATGCTTCAAATGATAGTCTCAGTTGAATCTGTCATTGATTGGCCGATTTTTTATGACAGAATCGCAGACTTACTAAGCCTAGTACGAGCAGAGTAAGAGCAAATGGTTCGGGGACCGTGACCAACTCGAACATCGCGTTACTGATGAGTTGGTGCCCTCCCGACGTTGGGTGGACTCCATCCCAGAAAAGGTAGTTCGACGGATCGCAATCCAGGAACTGAGCACAGGCATCCGTGACATTTGTTAACCCGAAAGCATCCGGATTGGCTACCCAATTATCCATAAGTCCGAACAAATCAAATAATTTTACGTTCATATCACCGACAATACTATTTAATAGCACTGAGTTCATCGTGGAGGCGACAAAACTTCCCAATGCCGACACCGGTGCTCCCATATCAAGGATGGCTGGCGCTTTCCCCAGATCCGGAGTGTTCCAGACCACGATGTTTTTTGCGCCCCGGTCTTCAAGTTCGGTAACAATGGTTTCTATGTTCGCTGCGTACATACTCGCCGTGTTGCTTATAATCCCATTGATGCAGGAAACGTCGCTGCAAGCTCCGATGGCATCGAGTGCGTCACGCGCATCGTTTCCGCCGCCAGCGACCACGTACAGGGCATCGCTCGGCGCTACGTTCGCGTATTCGAGAAGAAAGGACGCCGCCTGAGTTTCAAGACTCGGAGGGTAAGGAAGCAAGGTCAATGGATCGGAGCTGAGTGGACCTGTTCTTGCGCCTCCAAAGGCATAGTCCGTACCCCCGGGCGTGTTCCCGGGCAGTAGCGAAGGGTAGACGGTCAGACTCAGCGAAGATGCCAGGGTTTGCGCCCAGATTTGGTTGTTGGTGTAGTGCCCGGATGCATAGGGGAAGTCGGGGATGAAACTGTTCCCGGATATAGGTACCGGAGTCACGTATGGTGGTAAGAATGCAGCATTGTTGCCCGAGTCAGAGAAACTGTCTCCGAAGACGAAAAGATTAGAATAACCTGCGTCTGCGCTTGCCGATGAAACAAGAATGACGAGTGCGAATAGCCAGCCAAGAAGTGATCTTTTCATAAATTTCCCCCTAGAAAATTAACTTTTTTATTAAATGAGTATGTTGTTTATTACACCCACCCAGATAGTCCTAAATAAACGCCTAGTACCCAGTCAGTTTTGTTTTGACAAGTAATACTTGCATTGCAACTCGCTCATTATCACTCATTTTACCCGACATTAAAAGAGTGAGTGACTGAGCGCTAATTTCTGCCTCTTCATTGACCAAGGCAAATCCGGACGCGCAATACCAAATTTGTATAAAAAATTTTGGCTACCCACTTAAGCCGGGACAAAATTAGAGCTAGACTGTCGTATTTTAGTATCATGAGTTAATGACTAAAAAAACAATACAACACAGAAAATACGAGCAGCTAGCTTAGCGATTATCGTTGAAATAGGCCGAGG
>JBBQCU010000456.1:0-3274 GCA_038319065.1 Methylococcales bacterium | reverse complement strand
TGCACCATTGATGGAGCCGAAACTCCTTACTTTTGCACGTCAGCAGCTAAAGGATCCCGATCCGTCGGTGCGTATCGCCGCTCTGGGACTGATTGAATCCGTTGATACGGTCAACCGTATACTGGCCGCTACACCTTTGCTAACCGATCCGGTTCGCGGTGTGCGCATTGAAGCCGCGCGGATTCTTGCCGATGTGCCGGATAGCCAAATGACGTCCCGGCTTAGCGCCCGCAAGAACGCGATGAAGGAGTACCTGGATTACTTAAAGCTCAATGCCGACTGGCCTGCGGAGAACGTCAATCTGGGTAATCATTACCTGCGTCAGCATAACGTCGAAGCGGCTATCACAGCGTATCAACGTGCAATCGAACTTGACCCGCGTTTCGTCGGCGCATATGTCAATCTCGCCGATGCCTATCGGCAACAAGAGCGCGATGATGAAGGCGAAAAACAGTTGCGCCAGGGCTTGTCGTTATCGCCCAATGACGCTGATTTACATCATGCGCTGGGCCTGCTGCTGGTGCGCAAAACCGACAAAACGGCGGCATTGCAGGAACTTGCGAAAGCCGCCAAACTGGCGCCGGATAATGCCCGCTATGCGTATGTCTATGCCATAGGACTCAATTCCGCCGGGAAACAGAGCGAGGCGTTGACGGTATTAAAAGCCGCCGATGCGCGCCAGCCTTACAACCTCGATATACTCAGCGCACTCATTTCGATGCAGCGCGAGGCAGGCGACAACAAAGCGGCGCTTGTTTACGCAAGAAAAGCCGCTGAAGTGTTGCCGGATAATAAAGAAATAACCCAGTTGATAACGGAATTGGAAGGTGTGAATTAAAGTGTTTGCTTTAATGTTGATAAATAATCAACAATGCCAATCATTACAATCTAACAACAGGAAAACTAATGACCAGTTTATTGATTACTTTAAAAATTATTCCAATGATTTTCGCAGCCCTGTTCCCGGTAGTTAATCCAATCGGAACGGCTCTTGTCCTTTACGGAATGACCAGAGGGGTTGATGATCAAACCTGGAAATCGATGTCAAGAAGAATTGCGCTATATTCTTTGTTTTTTTTATCTTTTTTCTTTTTTTTCGGCAGCTACATCTTGAAACTTTTTGGAATTTCCATCCCGGTTGTCCAGTTTTCGGGAGGGATAGTTTTGGCATTGATGGGGTGGCAGCTTTTAAATCAACATGAAACAGATGTACCTGCATCTGAAATGGGAATTCAAAACCATGGCCCATCAATTGAATCGAAGGCTTTTTATCCCTTCACTTTTCCGATAACAATAGGCCCAGGAGGGATGGCCGTTGTTCTTACCTTTAGCGCTCATTTGCATCGAGGATCCCTGCTCCTTGTTACATTGGAACAGGGCGCCGCAATTACTGGAATTTTTTTGATGTGTGTAGTCATCTCCCTTTGCTATCGCAATCTTAAATTTATGACTAAGCGATTTTCACCTGCCGCTGCCTTGGCGATTTCGAAAATTTGCGCTTTTTTTGTGCTTTGCATTGGTGTCGAGATTGCTTGGGCCGGCTTTAAGGCTCTTGGTCATCAATAAAGGACCATCGGGTTGGAAAGAAAAAACCTACAGCCATCGAGTGAGTGGTTAATGAATTCTAATGCTTTGATTATCCGTGAACTCTTTGGTTAAATTAAGTCTTTAGGTTGATAGGCTGAGGTTGCTTTGTAAAGGCGATCATTTATCGCCCGCCAAGCTTCGGTATTGGGCGGTTGTTCTACCAGAATCATATCCAGTTGTCGGCTATCCAGTTCGCGTAAAGATGTATATAAGGCCTGTGCATAATCATCTGCTCGCTCAGGCATACGGATGATGCTGATTAGCCTGTTTTCTGCCTGCTCCAGGCTATAGGCCAGTATGCCAATTTTTTTTCTCCTGAAATTCAGTTCTTGAATCATTTCCGGTAAACGGTCAGCCGGGCACAGCATCGCTTGAGTTACCGGGGCATAGTGAACCATCATCATGCCGGGCGCGCGCATCCCTGATTGGCTTGTTTGTTCCGATTGCTGGGAAATAATGATCAATTCAGTTTGTAAAACAGCTTCAATAGCGTGCCGGGTAGTGTGGCCCGGCCGCAGCAATTTTGGCTGGTTTCCGCTCAAATCAACAATTGTTGATTCCACACCCACCTGACAAGCGCCTCCATCAAGAATCAGATCAACAGCATCATCCAGTTCTTCTTCCACATGGGTTGCTTGAGTCGGACTAATCCGGCAGAAACGGTTGGCTGAAGGAGCGGCAATTCCACCGCCGAATGCCCGTAACAGGCGTAAGGCTACAGGATGATCAGGCATACGCAACCCGACAGTTTTCTGACCGCCGGTAACTACCAACGGCACCTCGGGCCTTTTATTTAATATCAATGCAAGCGGCCCAGGCCAGAAACGAGCCGCCAACTGCTTTGCAGCTTCAGGCACAGTCAGCGCCCAATCGTTGATGCTGTCGACGCTGGGAATGTGAACAATGAGAGGATGCTCGGCTGGTCTCCCCTTGGCTTGGAAAATTCGCCGAACCGCATCAGGATTGGAGGCGTCAGCACCCAAACCGTAGACCGTCTCTGTTGGAAATGCAACCAGACGGCCTTGCCGTAATAACTTGACCGCATAGTCAATAGCGGCATCATCTGCAAAAACAGGTTTCATGTTGCTTCAACAATTTCAATCAACACTTCATCCGGATTCACCGAATCGCCTTTGACAACGTAAAGCGCTTTGACCATACCGGCTATCGGCGCGGTAATTTCAGTTTCCATTTTCATGGCTTCGGTCACCAATACGCCTTGACCTGCCAATACTTGCTGGCCTTCCTTGACCATCACATCAAGAATATTACAAGGCATGCTGGCTACCACATCGCCTGGCGACGAAGGACGCGGGCGCTTGCTGGCAATAGTACTTTTAACCGCACCCTGGGCACCGCCATCCAGAACAATCTCGTCCAGCGTTTCCACAACAATATCTTCAGGCACGCCATCCACGGTGAAATAAAAATGTCGCAACATCTGGTTTTTTGGCCCTGCGCCGGTGACTTTAACGTGATAGGATTCACCATGCAGCGCTACATTA
Source organism: Methylococcales bacterium (assembly GCA_038319065.1). Lineage (GTDB taxonomy): Bacteria > Pseudomonadota > Gammaproteobacteria > Methylococcales > Methylomonadaceae > Methylobacter_C. The sequence continues at coordinate 182 of JBBQCU010000456.1, read as the reverse complement.
AATTCGGTCGGCGCTTTTTTAACGCCATCCTCTCTTCCTGATTCCATTTCCAGCGGCTCGGGTACCAGATTGCCTGTTGAACGTTGTTCCAGAAACTGCTTGCCGACCTCAGGAAACAGCGCGTAGCTAAGCACATCCTCGTCATTTTGTGCCAGATAGCCAATTTCCTGACGCAAGTTTTC
>JBBQCU010000455.1:0-3286 GCA_038319065.1 Methylococcales bacterium | reverse complement strand
CTTAAAAAAGACTTGCCTAAAGCACAAGATTTCGTTTTGGCATTATCTTAAGGATAGGTTGTTTGGCGAAAGCAATATTCCACCGTTATCTGATTTGATTCGGGCTGCGGCTACCTGTGGGTAATGAGAAGTTACGGTATTGACTGCCAGTGTATAAACTTCATGACCAATATCAAGTGCATACTTCAGTATCAGATAGCAGCCGATGCCGAGAATACTCAAAGTAGCGATGCTGTTTTCGTACTTTGAAGTTGTTGCAGATGGCGGTGTTTTAGGGGTGGTTGTCATTTATTGTAGTTGTGGATTAGCGTAGCGTGTCCTGTAAGGAACGAGCATGAAATAATTTTAACTTTTATTTGCCGCCAGCTTTTTTATAACCATTCCACATTGCTTTTGCGAGATTTTCGCGGTGTATATAGCTTTCAACGATTACTCCGAGGATATGAACAAACACCAGCAACAGCGTGAAGTTGGCAAAAAAATCATGCACTTCTTCCCAAAGTTTTTCATTACTTGATCCTGTCATATAGGATAAGGGTCCAGCGCCCAGATCTGCGCCGTAGACAGCAAATCCGGTGATGGAGGTTATTAATAAACTGACCAGTAATAACATAATCATGGCGGCACCCGCGGGATTATGGCCTAGGTAACGGTTAGCTTTTAACGTGAGAACATCTTTAATATAGGCAACTGATTTGACAGGTCTGCATAAGAAATTTGAGAAGCGGGCGTAGTCGTTGCCTATAAAACCCCATACTAATCTGAACAGCAGCAAACCAAATACCAGATAACCCGCCCAAACATGAATAGCCAATAACTCATCTTCAGTCAGGTAAGCAACAAAGAATCCGGCTACCAGCAACCAGTGAAATATTCTGAGTGGGAGATCCCACACTTTAATTAATTCTTGCGATGTCATTTTGTACTCCTTATGTTTTGTGTATTACTACTCTATTTTATAAAGCTGAAATGAAACTGATTATTTATACAAGCTTCTTTTGCTCGATTATTTCGTAAAAAGTAGCTTCTAAAGAGGCCATTAATACTATCAAGCGGTTCCTGAGGATGATCACTTTCACAAGCATTAAGCTGTGAATTCTTTTTCGTCTTGCATGGTATTTGTCTGGTTGACATTAATACCTTTCGTTTCAGCAATAATGTTAATCATAAAATCATCAATTATGCTCCAGGTGCCGCCGATATTTTCCATCAAAATACCATGGCGGTTTGAATCGATAATCTTCAGTTGCTTGTTTTTGGAATCCAGTTTGTCGATAACTTCGGATGCGCTATTAGCAGAGACTATGGGGTCGTGTTCGCCGTGTAAGATGAGTACGGGAATGTTACAAAGCGGCAAAAAATGGTCCATATCATGAATTAACCGTCTTAATTCATACAAGCTTTTGACGGGCACATGCCGGTAGTTAATGGATGGATGTTCGGAGAAGTTATCAATAAAAGGTTTGACGCCCTCATACGATGAAACCCAGTCAACCAGTTTGTTGACTCCATACAACAAGGATACCAGCATAAATGCAGGATTCATAAATTTAATGGGGACAGCAACGGCACACACGCCAATTATTTCCGGGTGATTTTCAGAGGCCAGCTTAAGTGCTAAAGCGCCGCCGGTAGAAAATCCGCAGACAAAGATATGCTTGCAATAAGCTTTGAGGATCTTGAAGCCGCGCGATACGGAACCATACCAATCTTCCCAGGTTTGGTCGCGCAAGGCATAAGGTGACGATCCGTGGCCTTTCAGGCGGACACCCATAACCGTATAGCCCTGTTGAACAAGATGTTCGCCATAGCCTCTTAATTCCGCTGGACTGGCAAGTAGACCGTGAATAAGTAACACGCCGATGCCGTTATCAGATTTTGGTCTGAGAAAAAAAGGCGAGGAATCTGCGGCAGCAGTTTCATGCTCATTGATATCGTCATAACGGCGGTTTGTATAGACATACCGTTCCCAGTTCAAATCGCGGCATTCATCTTCAAAATGCCAGGCGGCCATTTGCCCCGGATTAATTTGACCACATTCGTCCAGGGCTTGAATCATGGTTTGGCGGACGGCTTTTATAGGCCTGGCTTCATTATCATAAACAGCAATAAGATTTTCCAACCTGATCTCATCAAGTTCTTGTGCTTCAAGAAGTTTGGGTAAAAATTGATAAGAATCTTCCTGTTCAATAATAAGGTCCGTGGATTTTGCCTCACAAATAAAATTTATAAAGCGTCTGCTCGTTCCTGAGCTTAAGTCACAATAATCAATCGGGTTAAGCAGGCTTCTGTGTAGATTGATTTTGCTGTTAAGTTGTAAGTGCTTGACGGCAATATACAAGGTTGTGAAAAAACATTGATGCTCAATTTGCTGCTGGCCCTTTTCCATGCAGTACATGATAAGCGTTGATGCAAGATGGCTTAAATTAATAGTGACATTCGTATAAATCTCTTGCATATATAGGTCACGGGTGGCGCTCGCCATTGTTGTAAAATACGCTCCCAGATATTTTTGAGTCCAACTTTTAGGCGATTTATGCACGGAGAAGACGTCATCAAGTGTTTTAATTCCGGGTATCATAATTTTCTGCAACTCCCGGTTCCACCAGTTCAAGACTTTAAAAGGTTCAATCGGGGTGCCCATACGAATATCCATATCGGTATTCTTGAGAATAATGTTACCTTCGATTAACAATTCTTCAGTTTGGCGTAAACTTAAATTATCTGCAAATAACTCAACACCGGTTAACAGCAGATTTTCTGAAGATCGAACAGGATAAAAGGTAATGTTTGATGGGATAATCAGGGTTGGTTTTAACGCTGAAGTGAGTAAATGATCGAGACTATCGAATTTCAGTTCTTCTTTCCAACGTAACAATTGAGCCTGATTCTTTTCAGCATAGGCCTTTCGAATGGCATCTTTAAAAATTTCTATGCCTTGCGCCAGGACCGCAGCGCCAGTGTGTTGTTTACGCCGTTGTCCCGTGAGTCTTGAATAAATACTATAATGGCCTTGTTTATCCATAACACGGTGGTCCTTGACCATACCCCCTTCCGGAAAAATGATTACTTTGCGTCCTCGCAAGACTTGTGCGGCAATTAATGGGAACAACCGATCATGATCATGAGGAAAAACACCGACGTTCCTCAAATATTTCGCCAGTACGGTATCTTCCTCAAAGAATTCACCTGCGGCAATGGCACAGCTGTATACTCCGGTTTTTTCAAAAATTAAAAATTGCGGAATGAATGTTTCAAATCTGGAAAAATGGTTGAATAAAAATAT
>JBBQCU010000454.1:0-3288 GCA_038319065.1 Methylococcales bacterium | reverse complement strand
GCGCACCGGAGCCAATTGCGGGTGTTCTTCTTGCCGAAGCGGGCACCCGAATACAACCCGGACGAACAGGTTTGGAACGAGGTCAAGAACAACCGCATCGGAAAGCAGCCGGTGAAAAACAAGGAGGATTTGAAGGTCCGTCTCACTTCCGCATTGGATTCGTTGAAACAAAACAGCCAGCGTATAATTTCTTTATTCCATCAGCAGGACACCAAGTATTCGGCGGGATTCGCTTAATCAACTTCGGACACTATAAAGTTTTTGCAGAATATCCAGCGCGTTAATGTTATCCAATAGGATTAGGCAGCTGGTATTGGAAATGATTTTAGGCATTTTCAAAATCCTGCTTGATGTCTTCGGCAGGATAATTTAAAACTGAAACCTGATAATGTCCCAACAACTCCATAAAAGTCCGTTTAGAAAGCCCAGCCGTTTGCGCGGCTTGCCCTACCGATAACAAGCCTTTTTCATACAGTTTGCTGGCAAGTAGCATTTGAATTTCCTGAGCTTCTATATTGATAGTGTCAGGAAGTTGTATTTGTAGGGTTTGCATATTCTTTCCTTTATTTGGTTAGCATTAAAGTTCACCGGCGAAGGCTTTTTGGCTGAGCGAATTAAATAAAACCTCATTTGGTACAGTTGAAAACTTTGCATTCAAATTAGATACTGTTCCAATTAATTTCACAAATTTATCTAAAAGTTGTTGATTTGGAATTTGAATAGGAATCTTGTTTAGCATTTCTTGATTAAGTTTTGGTTGTGCGCTACCCGTTACATATGCAGCTATTGAACGCATATTGATTGCATACATCAGGTATTCAAGTGGTAAATTTCCGTTTTCGGCGAGCACATGAGCGTGATTATTCACCCAATATTTACCTTCCACAATGAAAGCTATAGGTGTTGATCGTGCTAACAAATTTGCACCATCTTCACCAATCAACAAGGTACGTTCGTTAAAAATATAGTCATCAACGTGATCAATAATTCCACTTGCACCATAATATCGGTATTTCGCATTGGTAATAGCACGATCCGATGCTTTAACAGGAATACGTCTACCATCAAGATTTTTTACCATTTTACCAAGTGGCTTAATATTCCATCCCCTCGGATTAGTTACCGGATCACCAAATAGCTCAAGAAACGCAGCGCGAAGAAATTGGTCTGCGAGTTTTATGGCTAGCTGGTTTTTGCGGCGCAGGCTGTCGGCTTTGTCGAGGATGGCGGCGATGCGTTTTTGTTCGGCTAGTGGCGGGAGTGGAATTTCTAGCTTCTTTATATCACTTAGGATTATCCGTCGTAATGCTGATCCAGTTTGATTTTTTACTGCTTGCCTTAAAGTTAGAGGATTTTTAAGTATATGTCCTAAGTAATTTGAATCTAAATTTTCTTTTGGTTTCAAAATTGCCAATGAAGAAAGCACGGCAAATGGTTCCGATTCTTTCACAACATGAACCTTACCCACAGTTCCATCCTTTGAAAAAAGAACATCACCCATTTTGGGGGCAGAATTTCCAGAGTCAGCTTTATTGTATTCTTCCTGAGTAATACGAGAACAATTTTGAAAGTCTAAGCCAGCATTCGAAACATCTTTAACTGTTAAAAAAGGTATGCCCATACCAACATTAGACGGCGTGTAATGAGTTCCGTCAGTTAATAACAAGCAAACATCATGTAGTTTCACCATTGGCCAACTCACAACATCTCCTCCAATTCTTTAAGCTCGTTTTGAATCTCATCCACCAACGCCATCCACTGCTCTAAAATTTCTTTCGGCGAGTCGTACTGTTCCTCTATATGGACAGTTTCTTTATAACGATTAATCGACAAATCATACTTATTTGCTGCAAGCTCGGCTTTACTTACCCAAAAACAGGCCTGACTACGATCAGTAAAAATTGCGTCTGTATTGTCAGCAGTTTCGCCATTCTGGATGTCCGCATTTTTATGTTCTTGCCAGCGCCGATAATCGGTAAGTACCTTAGGCAAATCACCGGCAAAACTTAACGGATTGCCTTGTTCATCCTGATAGAGCGCATCGCGTTTGTCGTCCAGCGAAAATCCATCGTCCTGCACATCATAGAACAAAACCTGCCCGGTCGCGCCGCCTTTGGTAAAGAGTAAAATGGCCGTGGAGACGCCAGCATAAGGTTTGAAGACGCCGCTGGGCAGGTTGATGACTGCTTCGAGCTGATTTTGCTCGATCAACAATTCACGCACGGCTTGATGCGCTTTGGATGAACCAAACAGCACGCCCTGTGGCACCACCGTAGCGCTCCGACCTCCGGTCTTAAGCATGCGTAAAATCTGCGCAATAAACAGCAGTTCGGTCTTTTTGGTCTTGACCAGGCGCAAAATCGGCGGGTTAATAGTGTCCTCGTCCAGACTGCCCTTGAACGGCGGATTAGCCAGAACCATATTAAAGGCATTTTGCTCAAGGTGTGGGAAGTGGTCGGCAAAACTGTGCGCCAAAGTATCCTGATAATGGATATCCGGATCTTCAACGCCGTGCATATAAAGGTTCATCGCGGCGATGCGCAACATGGTGCTGTCGAAATCAAAGCCGTGAAACATTTTGGTTTTGATGGTTTGCCATTGCTCCTGAGTCAACAAATCGCCGGTGTAGATGGTCTGGATGACAGTTTTGCCTTTGTCATCGACGACTGCTTCCTGCATGACGCCGTGCTCGCTGCTGTGGGTTTCGAGCAGGTATTCCATAACGGCCACCAAAAAGCCCGCCGTACCGCAGGTTGGATCGGCCACAACCTCATCGGGTTGCGGATTTAGCAGTTGCACCATTAACTTGATGATATGGCGTGGTGTGCAGAACTGACCGTTAATGCCGGCGGTGGACAGTTTACTGAGCAGGTATTCGTATAAATCGCCTTTGGTGTCGCCGGCGTCCAGCGGCAGCGCGTCGATCATTTCGATGGCTTTAACCAGCAGGCTGGGCTTGTCGATAGCCAGGCGCGCATCTTTCATATAATCGCCAAAGCGGCTGTCGCTGGTGTGCAGGCGAAAGTGCTTGAAGACTTCATCGCGCACCACGTTCATGAGCCGGTCGGCATCTTCGATATGGCTGAATTGGCTCCAGCGCAGGTGTTGCTCATTGTCTTTAAAGCGAGGGGTGAAACGAAAGTCGGCGGTGCGAGAGGCGCGCTTTTCATCGCGGCTTTCGTTAATATCCAGCAAACGGGCAAACATCAGGAAAGTGATTTGTTCAATCACCGTTAAGGGATTGGCAATGCCTCCCTGCCAGAACTCCAGCCAGAGTTTGTCGATTTT
>JBBQCU010000453.1:0-3292 GCA_038319065.1 Methylococcales bacterium | reverse complement strand
TCAGGATCGACATTTTTGGTCAGTTCGAGAACAATCCGCATCCCCTGGCGATCTGATTCGTCACGCAGGTCAGAAAGCCCTTCCAGATGACCTTCCCGTGCCAATTCAGCGATCCGTTCGATCAGACTGGACTTATTGACCTGGTAGGGCAGCTCGGTGACAATAATGCGGTTCTTGCCACGTTCCATTTCCTCATAATGAGCGCGCGCCTGGATGGTGACTTTACCGCGGCCAGAGCCATAGGCCGCCTCGATACCATCCTGACCTGCTTCCTGGATGATGACACCACCCGTGGGGAAATCTGGTCCGTGAATAAATTCCATCAAATGCTCTACGTCAATATCGTCCAGTTTTTCCCAATGCTGCAGCATGTAGACCAGGGCATCCGTCACTTCACCCAGGTTGTGCGGCGGGATGGAAGTGGCCATGCCCACTGCAATGCCAGTGGCCCCATTTACCAATAAATTAGGGATGGCAGATGGCAGCACGATTGGTTCAAGCAGTGTGCCGTCAAAGTTTGCGCTAAAGTCAACGGTATTTCTATTGATATCGAGCAGAATATCCAGGGCAGGCAAAGTCAGCCGCGCCTCGGTATAACGCATTGCAGCCGGAGGATCGCCATCTACAGAACCAAAGTTGCCCTGTCCATCCACCAGCATACAGCGCAGCGAGAAATCCTGGGCCATACGCGCCATGGCCTCATAAACAGCCGAATCACCGTGAGGATGATATTTACCCAATACTTCACCAACGATACGGGCAGATTTCTTGTAAGAGCTGCCAGCGCGCAAACCCATGTCATACATGGAATATAAAATACGCCGTTGGACTGGTTTAAGCCCGTCGCGGGCATCTGGCAGCGCTCGCGAAACAATAACTGACATGGCATAGTCAAGATAAGCTGCCTGCATCTCGTGGTCGATATCTATTTTGCGGACTAATCCGAGTTCCATGGAAATTCCTTTTTCACACCGGCTGAAATCCCCACTGGCACAATCTCCAAATATACCAGGCAGGTCGTCAGCGGGTGTGGATTGTGGTGAAAGTATGTTCTAATTTCTGCGCTTATCTTATAGGGAAAGACTCAAAGCGTCAAGTGTCATCTCTATATCATACCCCGATCGCAAATACTTCAGCAGCCATGCCCAATTTGGACGACTTTCCTCCGTAAAACCATGATTGGCTCTGGTGCTTGCCTGTCGACTTTAAAAAACTCCTGGGATTGCTCTACTAATCTATTGCATATCGTATTCCAGATGTATATAATAATTTAACTATCTGCATTTAGATAGTTAAACCCTTTGAGTTTCAAAATTCCAATATCGAAAATATTACGGCACTTCACCAATTTGGGGACAAGTGCTTGTGGAGTCCTTAAAAGTATTTTTGGCCGTGCGCGCTGTTTCAATCAACTTGAAATAGTCATTTACTTTCGTGCATTTTGTAGTGCCATAGGTGCTACAACCAATTAATTCTTACCAAGGAGAGGGAACATGAAGAAAAGTATGGGTACGTTTATAGTCAGCACGCTTATATTCAGCATCCTGCTGACCGCCTGTGGCGGCGCTTCAAAGCCATCATCGGCAACCATTAAGATTGGTGCTTCTCTTTGCCTAACCGGCATTCAGGCACCTCTGGATGAACCCGCATTAAAAGGTGCCCAACTTGCCGTGGATGAGATCAACAAGAAGGGCGGCATCCTGGGAAAGCAACTCGAGCTTGTAAATCTGGATGGAAAGAGCGACCCGGTGACCGTCGGAAATAATGCAGTCCAACTGGTTCAGGAAGGCGTAGTCGCGATTATTGCTCCGAGCGATTTTGACTTCGGCGGACCTGCCAGCCGGGAAGCTCAAAAAGCCGGGATTGTGGGTATTTCTCCTGCTGCATCTTCCCCGCTCTATGGATCAAAATCCCTGGGCGATAAACAGTTTACGATGTCGATGTGGAATACCACGATGGGTGCAGCCGCGGCCCAATACGCAAGCGAACAGGGTTGGAAAAGTGCTTATGTTGTAACAGATGATTTCATCCAATACACGAAGGACTTGGGCGAGTACTTCTCCAAGGCGTGGGAGAGTGGCGGTGGAACAATAGTGTATAAGGAGAAATACACCCAGGGTGCGGGTGATTTCTCGGCTCAGTTGGCCCGTATGAAAGCTCTGCCCACACAGCCTGACTTCTACTACATATCATCCTACATGCCAGATCTGGGTCTGATTATCCGCACAATGCGTGAGGCTGGAATTAACGCACCTGTCATGGGCGGAGACTCGTACGATGACCCTGGTCTGTTTCAGGCGCTTGGCCCGCAGTATGGAAACGACATTATCTTTGCCACCCATACATGGGTCTCGCCCGAGACATCCCCGCAGATGGCCGATTTCTTGAAAGCTTATCAAGCCAAGTTCGGGGGCCCGCCTGAGGCAATGTGGGCTGCCACCGGTTGGGATGCAGTCAACATCCTGGTGGGCGCCATGCAAAAGGCTGGCTCAACCGACGGCGCGGCAATGGCAAAAGCCATGGAAGACAACTCCTGGGATTTGTTGACGGGCAAGCTGACATGGGATAGCGCTGCCAAAGGTCATGAGACCCATAAGCAGGCAGCCATGGTCAAGCTGGTCAGTGGAAAGCCCGAATTCATTAGCTGGTTATTACCCACCAGCCAACCTGCACCATAACCTGCCGGTGTTAATCACAAAAACTTGTGAAGTTAACTTATCTGTCTTGCGCAGAGAACCCGCTCGTCCGGAGTTCGGTTAGCAAATCTCGAAAACTTTATTTTGCCCCCGCCTTTGAGTACGGGGGCAAAATAAGGTCAGGGGTTTTTTCATGGGTCAGGCAGCTGAAAAATCCCCCCATTATAAATTGTTATATGGAGTACATTTATGTCCATTTCTCCAGGTTCGCTGCAGATTCATGAACGCCTGGTCATCAAAAATATTTTCAAAAATTTTGCGGGATTGGCTGCCCTTCAGAATGTTAGTTTGGAACTCGAACAAGGGGAGATACTCGGTTTGATCGGTCCCAACGGATCGGGAAAAACCACATTAATTAATGTAGTAACCGGCCTATTACCTTCGAATGGCGGTAAGATTTCGGTGGGTAATGTCGACATCACCAATAAGCCCCCTCATATGGCGGCTCATACGGGTGTTTCTCGAACATTTCAGACGATCCGCCTTTTCCGTGAACTTACCGTTTATGAAAATGTGTTGGTTGCAGCGCTTAGTGTGGGCTTTACCCGCCGGCAGGCCCGCGATTCAGCGGATCAGGTTTTATCTGAGATGGGTAT
>JBBQCU010000452.1:0-3302 GCA_038319065.1 Methylococcales bacterium | reverse complement strand
AAACGGCGCTATTTTAAAAACCGTGTTGCCACATACAGCCAGTCAATTCGCACGGGCTATTATCATGCCAAATCTTAAGCCTCCTGTAACTACAGTGGCTCAGGCGTTAACCTACCGGGAAGAAATTGTACAAGCTATTCCTGCCGGTGTTGATTTTACGCCCTTGATGACGCTCTATTTGACGGGCTCCACTACCGCAAATGAAATTAAAAAGGCCGCCGAGTCCGACGCTGTTTATGCGATTAAATTATATCCAGCGGGCGCTACGACCAATTCCGATTCGGGAGTTGCCAATATTAAAGCTGTTTATCCGTTATTGGCATCCATGGAAGAACATGACATCCCTTTACTGATTCATGGCGAAGTAACCGATGAGGGCTGCGATATTTTTGACCGGGAACGGGTATTTATAGAGACTCACTTGACCGGTATTGCCGATAATTTCCCCGGTTTACGCATTGTGGTAGAACATGTTACCACCACGGAAGCAGTGCAGTTTGTAGAAGCAGCCAAGGATAATATTGCCGCGACCATAACCCCGCAACATCTTTTGTTTAACCGCAATGCCCTGCTCGCCGGTGGTATACGCCCCCATTATTATTGTTTACCGGTAATCAAGCGTGAACAACATCGTCTGGCATTGGTTGCCGCTGCAACCAGCGGTAATCCAAAATTTTTTTTGGGCACAGACAGTGCGCCGCATCTGACTTCATTAAAAGAAACCGCATGTGGTTGTGCCGGCTGTTACAGTGCTCACGCAGCATTGGAACTTTACGCCGAGGCCTTTGAACGCGCTAATGCATTAGACAAGCTTGAAGGATTCGCCAGTTTTTACGGAGCAGATTTTTACCGTCTACCCAGAAATTCAGGCACTGTCACTTTAGAAAAAACCAGTTGGACAGTTCCTGCTGCTTATGGACAAGATAGCCTGTTTATCACGCCACTTAAGGCGAATGAAGAACTGAGTTGGAAGTGCGGCAAATATCAAGACCCCATGTAGAAACATAATATCTTAGTCCTCTACGTCCAACTTGGCGTAACATGCTTTATCTTTACGATACCCTTGGATAGAACCCCCTATAATGGATACACCTGCAATTCCTTTAGCTCAGCGCTTTCGAGGCTTTCTGCCTGTAATCGTCGACATTGAAACATCCGGATTTAATCCAAAAAAAAATGCCTTACTGGAAATTGCTGCCGTTATTGTTGAGCTCAACAGTAACAATGACTTGGAAATCACCGAACGCTATTCAACGCACGTTGTCCCCTTTAAAAATTCCGAACTGGATGCCGCGGCTCTCAAATTTAATGGTATTGACCCGTATCACCCGTTTCGCATGGCAATCGATGAAAAAGATGCGCTGGATATGCTGTTTAAGCCCATTAAACATGCCGTAAAGCGCAACAATTGCACGCGGGCAATTCTGGTGGGCCACAATCCTGCTTTTGACATCGGCTTCCTGAATGCCGCTATCCAGCGAACACAAATAAAACGGAGCCCTTTTCATCCGTTCAGCACCTTTGACACCGCTACGCTGGGAGGATTGGCTTATCAACAGACGGTTCTGGCCAAAATTGCTCAGGCCGCAGGGTTGAAATGGGACAACGAAAAAGCGCATTCAGCGTTATATGATGCTGAAATGACAGCCGAGTTGTTTTGTATGATAGTCAATCGTTGGAAAAAACTTGAAGCGCTCGATGTATGATGATAAAAAATCAACACATAGATGGCTCAGTGTCAACGGATCAACACGGATAAAGCAATAAAAATCCGTGTAAATCTGTAATAACCCATGGCACCCTGCACCACAAATTAATCGTCAATCAACCTATGCTGGGACAGATAACATCCATTAAAGGAATGTTATCTGTAAAAACGTCCCGCATTAAATTTGGAAGCCAATTATTCCTCTTCAATACCGGCAACTGATAACATGGTAACCAACTCGCCCTTTTTATATAAATCGATAACGATGTCACAACCACCGACTAATTCACCGTTAATATACAATTGGGGATAAGTAGGCCAATTTGAATACTCTTTCAGCGCTTCGCGCAACTCCGGATCTTCAAAAATATTTACGTACATATATTTTGCCTGACAGGCATCCAATATCTGCACAGTTTGACCTGAAAAACCGCATTGTGGAAAATCAGGTGAACCTTTCATGTATAAAACGACCGGATTATTTTCAAGCTGATCTTTGATTCTTTCTATAACGCTCATAGTACTAGTCACTCAAATAAATAAAAACCCACTAATCTTATCAACTTTACGCCACTTAAAAAAGCTATTATTGAATCAAGCTCTTTCCAAGCTGCATGAAAAATAGACACCGGATTTACCCGTTCGAGTGGATGCGATTATGCTATGTGGCAATTTTTCTTAAATTGCTGATAACTATGCTCTCACCTGATGTCGATTTGTCATAGTAATGGTCATTTATAGCCTTTGATAGTGCATCTGAGCACCCCGGTTGAAACCTGTCATGCAGTTCAATAATCAACGTTCCTACAGAGTCAATCCATGAATGGTGATTATTAAGTACCTCTAATTCTGATCCTTCGATATCGATCTTTAGGACATCGATTTGTTCAGCATTGAAATCCGACATGATGTCTCGAATTCCAAGCGCGGGAATGCCTTCCCCGGATGGATCTTCCAATACCCGGAAACTCCAAGTATTGACATTGGCGTCTTGAATGTGCAGATGAGTTTTTCTGCTCCACAGCCCAGCCCTTAATGGTTTGATATTAGCGAAATTCTTCGCATTCATAACCAGGATATTGAAGTTGGATGGCTCGGGTTCTATTGCAACGACAGTCGCTTTCGGATACTTGCTGGCAAAAAACACCGACGATAACCCTATGTGAGCACCAGCATCCACGATGAAAAGTGGGTTGTTGAGATTAATATCGTACTCTTTATCAATAAATATCTCGTCATAAACATTTAGATCTGTCGTACCTGCTCGAAGATAGGCAGAACCCCCAGTCAATGTATTATGTGCACGACCAATACCCTTGTTGCGGTGCAGATGAACGTAACCAAGAAAGGCAGGGAGTAAACCAAAATGGTTTCTGTACCAACTTAGAAAAAGCCAATAATCCTCCCTTATTATTTTCTTCAAGATTGCTTTAAGTATGTAGAAATTCCCCTTTGTCTTGCGGCAAAGCAAGTTATTATTTAGTTGTAAATAATTTATACCTTTATTTAGCACATATGACAACAATCCATTTCGGGACTTGAAATCCAACGCTTGCCTGAGAACAGATTGATACTTATAATTAAATATTTTTTT
>JBBQCU010000451.1:0-3315 GCA_038319065.1 Methylococcales bacterium | reverse complement strand
GGCGGTTTCCGCGATAATGCTGCGATTTGTGGCATTTTCAGGAATAATGTCCAATAGGGTTACCGGAATGCCCGCATTGCTGATATGCGCAGCGATACTCGCGCCCATGACACCGGCACCGATGACGGCGGCTTTTTCGATGTTCATTAGATTGCCTCCAGTATGGTTGCGATACCCTGACCGCCGCCGATGCACTGGGTAGCCAAGGCGTAACGTTTGTTTTCGCGTTTTAAGAGGCTCGCTGCCTTACCGGTAATCCGGGCTCCCGTCGCGCCCAGTGGATGACCCAAAGCGATAGCGCCGCCATCAAGATTAAGTTTGTGTAACGGTATTGGCATGGCTTTAAGAACCGCGATGGCTTGAGCAGCAAACGCTTCATTTAACTCCACTATATCGATGTCATCCAATTCCAGGCCGGCGCGTTCCAAAGCCTTATGAGTTGCAGCTACCGGCCCGATACCCATGATTTCCGGTGCACAACCCGACACGGCGATAGACTTGATTCTTGCCAGCATGCCCAATCCGTGGGTATTGGCATAGTCTTCGCTGCAAACCAGCACAGCCGCAGCGCCATCGGTTAAGGGTGATGAAGTTCCGGCGGTAACGCTGCCTGTTGCCTGGAAAGCCGGAGGCAGTTGGGCCAGGGCTTCGGCTGTGGAATCGGGCCGGATACAGCCGTCTTTGTCAACCAGATCAATGGGAATGATTTCATCGTCAAACCGGCCTTGTTGTTTGGCTGTGTAAGCTTTTTCCTGACTGAGCAGTGAAAAAGCTTCCTGGTCAATGCGGTTAATATGGTATTGCCTGGCGAGGTTTTCAGCAGTATCACCCATGCTGATATAAGCCTGGGGATAGGTTTCATAAAGAGCCGGATTAGGCATATAGTTGAAGCCACCCATGGGAATCCGGGTCATGGATTCAACACCGGCACAGATAAATACCTCGCCGGCATTCATTTGAATGGCTCCAGCCGCGATATGTACCGCCTGCATGGATGATCCGCAGAAGCGGTTAACTGTCATCCCTGCAACAGTGACAGGCAGACCGGCTAAATGAACCACCAGACGCGCCACATTAAGCCCTTGCTCACCTTCGGGAAAGGCACAGCCGAGGATAAGATCTTCTAAATCCTGCGGGTTAACCCCGGTTTTATGGATTAGACCTTTGATTACCTTGGCTACCAGGTCATCCGGTCTGACTGTGCTTAGCAGGCCTTTATGTGACAGAGTAAAGGGTGATCGGCAATACCCTGCAATAACAACATTTTTCATCGTCCTGTCTCCTGCTAATACACGAATGTTTTAATTATTATAGATTTGACTGCTATATTGTTAGACCGATATTAACGACATTGGTTTCGCCAACGCAATGTTGCTTTGCGAGGTCATGGACAAAACCATAGAGAGCAAATGAGTAAAAAATTCCAACAAGAGAAAGCGAGGGATAACATAGGAAGCGTTTTCTGTTTCCACTGTTAGACTTTTTGAAAAAACTTGGTCTGAGATTCCAAAAATCCTGTTCACCCTGATCCAGTCAAATCGGGCGCGGGATTTTGAAATGCTAACAAAATGGATGTGCGTGTGGAACCCGTTCATGGTCCGATAAGCTCACTACTAAGGGCATAATCTTAACCTGTCCTGTCCTGACTTCAGGTTGATAAGCCTCTTTCTATTATTCTGTTATGATAATATTTATTCAGGTCTATATTGTAATCATCTGCCTTGACTGTTCTTACGATTCTATATTCCTGACTGCTCGAATCTAAATCTATTTTGGATAAATCAACCATACGTTCAGGTCTGGGTTTTTTATGCTCATCCAGTAATAAAATAATTTTAGGTTTTAATCTTTTTTTCTGATTTGCTTCAACAACTATTGCGATTTCTCCATTACTCATCTCAATAATACTGCCTGGAGGATAAATGCCCAGACATTCTATGAACTTATAAGTAAGCCCTGAATCAAGATGGGTTCCGCACATTTTAGTCATGATGCTAATTGCTTCAAGGTGAGTTCTACCTTTCTGGTAAACGCGATCACTGGTAATTGCGTCATACATGTCGACAATAGTTACGATACGTGTTTCTGGGGTAATTTTTTCGGCTGATAGTTTGCGCGGGTACCCTGTACCATCCAGTCGCTCATGATGGCTATGAGCAACGTCAATAGCGCCGCCATACATACCACTGCTTGTTTGCAATAATTTCCAGCCCTGCTCCGCATGGGCTTGCATTGTTTTTAACTCATCAGGTTCCAATTTTCCAGGCTTATTTAAAATGTCTAAAGGAACACGCATTTTTCCCATATCGTGCATCATTCCGCATAACCCAACGTTGTTAAGTTCTTTAACGGAAAGATTTAGCTGGCGACCCAAAGCTATGGCTAAAATACACACGTTCATACTGTGTTGGGAGGTATATAAGTCCCGCCTTTTTAACTGAGTCATCCATAACAAAGCATCTGGAGCATTAAGAATGCTATCAACACATTCAGCCACGGCTTTTTTGGCAATTTCGACGGTGATACTTTTGCCTAAATACAAATCCTCCATAAAACTTCTAACCAGATTACTCGTTTCCTGAAACACTTGCCCGGCATTTTCAATTTCTTTTTCAAAAGAAGAGATTTTTTCAGGAGTTTTACTATCCAGCCACCCTTTGCTATAAGGAGTATCTTTTGATTCAAATAGTAGAGATTTATTTTGTTTATTAATATCAATAAAAACAAATTTACATTGCTCGCTAACCGCATTGATGTCGGCCTGATTTTTTAGCTCAAAACCTTGAAATAAGAAATTACTTTCCAGCCAGGGTTTATCCAGCTTGGAAACATACATTCCCACCTTCAGATCTTCAACATAAATCTTGGTAAGTGTGTTTGATGAGCCGAGAAATTGTGTATTAATGTCGTTCATAAATTAAAATTTTCCCTTTTCACATGATTACACCAAAAATATAGTTAGTGCATTTTATATTCAATATTCTTCTGATAAACGCCCCACTGTGGGCGTGTCTGAGATTTTTTTTAAAAAATTACAGTGCCGGACATAAGGTTAAATTTGTTAAACTCAAATTTACCTGAGGTTCGATATCTTATATTTACTAGCCCAATTGAACCATTTACTTTGTTGTCGTCCCGTAGAATTAATTCGTCTACCAATACGCCTGTGCCCGGATTATCTCGCATTGAATCCAATAGAACTGTATGAATCAATTATAACTTGAATGAAGCTCAGTTCTAACCAATATTTCAGTTTCAACATAGCTACTATTATATTTTGGAATCAGAATGTATTAACTTGAACAACTCACTCCG
>JBBQCU010000450.1:0-3316 GCA_038319065.1 Methylococcales bacterium | reverse complement strand
TAGAAACTTTTGCACCTTTGTCACCAGCTGTAAGTGCATTAGCTTCAGCGGCCAGCCAAAACAGCAAGTCGGGAAATATTGAGTCGGCAACCACCACTATTGAACGCGCTATTAGAATAGAACCTCGAAATGCAACTTTGTATTATAAATTGGCTTTATTGAAGCTAAAACAGTCAAAGCCTCGTTTGGCGGAAGATCTTGCAAAAAAAGCAGCCTTACTGGCTTCCAATGATACTGAGCTGAAAAAACACAGCTGGCTATTGGTTGCCAGAGCACGGGAAATGCAGGGAGATTTAAAAGGGGGCAAAGAAGCCAGGGCCAAGGCTAGCAAGTATTAATCATATCCCGCTTTTGCCCCCATATTATGAAGGTCTTGCTATCCTCATTTGCTTGGTAAATCAACACTACCCGAACCCCTGTCACTATGTGATAATAAAGCGATCAATTAGCCAACATTTTTCTAACCGACAGGGCATTAATAATGGATGAGAATAAAAAGAAAGCACTAGGCGCAGCGCTGATGCAGATAGAAAAGCAGTTTGGTAAAGGTTCCGTCATGCGTATGGGTGATGTGGCAGCTTCTCGCGATATTGACGTGGTGTCTACCGGTTCTTTAGGCTTGGATATAGCGCTGGGTTGTGGTGGTTTACCGCGAGGTCGTGTTGTTGAGATCTATGGTCCTGAGTCCTCTGGTAAAACGACGCTGACATTGCAAGTCATCGCAGAAATGCAAAAACTTGGCGGCACTGCTGCATTTGTTGATGCGGAACACGCTTTGGACCCTGGCTATGCTGAAAAAATCGGCGTTAATGTCGATGAATTGCTGGTTTCCCAGCCGGATACCGGCGAACAGGCATTGGAAATTACCGATATGCTGGTACGTTCGGGTGCGGTTGACGTGGTTGTCATCGATTCGGTGGCGGCATTAACCCCCAAAGCCGAGATTGAAGGTGATATGGGCGATTCCCATATGGGCTTGCAAGCAAGATTGATGTCTCAGGCCTTAAGAAAATTAACCGGCAATATCAAACGCTCCAATACGCTGGTAATTTTTATTAACCAGATCAGGATGAAAATCGGGGTTATGTTCGGTAGCCCGGAAACCACAACCGGTGGTAATGCTCTTAAGTTTTATGCATCGGTACGCCTGGATATTCGACGCATTGGTTCAGTAAAAAAAGGCGAAGAAGTTATCGGTAATGAAACGCGGGTAAAAGTGGTCAAAAACAAAGTTGCGCCGCCTTTTAGACAAGCCGAGTTCGAGATTTTATATGGCGAGGGTATTTCCTTTCTGGGCGAACTGGTTGATCTTGGCGTCAGTTACGGATTCATCCAAAAAGCGGGTTCCTGGTATAGCTACGGCGATGAAAAAATTGGCCAAGGCAAAGACAACGTAAAAGCCTTCCTGAAAGAACATCCTGAAAAAGCAAAAGAAATTGAAGCCAAAATAAGAACAGAAGCATTTAAAAAGCCACTGCCCATTATTGAACAGCCTGTCATTGAAGAAGTTTAGAGACGCGATTTTGTTCATCCAATAAAATGAGTGAACATCAAGACGCAGCTAATCTCATCTCTGCGGCAGTCAAGGAATCCAGTCTTAGATTGTTGGCGCTTAGAGAACATAGCCAAAAAGAATTGCTGAATAAATTACTGCTAAAAAGCTTTGACAAGGATCAAATTCTGGCTGTTATTGAAGAATTGGTTCAAGAAGGTTGGCAGAGCGATTCAAGATACGCGGAAAGTTATGCCAGGCACCGTATTCAAAAAGGCTACGGGCCTGTTTATATTACTTATGAACTTCGGAAAGCTGGCGTTGAGGCGGTTAATCTGGAAGACATTGTTCAGGAAACAGCAGGTAGTTGGATAGATAGGCTGGAGCAAGTTTATACTAAAAAATATGGTCATAATGCGCTTCTGGATCGTAATGAATGGGGAAAACGCAGCCGTTTTTTAATGCAACGCGGTTTTTCCTGCACAATGATTAGTGCTTTATTTGATCATTTAAACATTAAATTATCGTAGGGTGCGTTTCACGCACCATTTTAAAATCATTAATACCATGAAAAAAATGACTAGCGCCGAGTTGCGCACCGCCTTCCTGGAATTCTTTCATCAGCGTGGGCATTCGATAGAGCTCTCAAGTTCACTGGTTCCTGTGAATGATCCGACATTATTATTCACCAACGCCGGAATGGTACAGTTCAAGGATTTGTTTTTAGGCAGGGAACAGCGTGCTTTTAACAAAGCGGTAACCAGTCAGCGTTGTGTGAGAGCAGGCGGCAAGCATAATGACCTTGAAAATGTCGGTTATACAGCAAGACATCACACCTTTTTTGAAATGCTGGGTAATTTCAGCTTTGGCGACTATTTCAAAAAAGAGGCAATTCATTATGCCTGGGATTTTTTAACCAAAGAGCTGGAAATTCCTCCCGAAAAATTATGGGTCACGGTTTTTGAAGAAGATGCAGAAGCGGAAAATATCTGGTTGCATGAGGTCGGCATCTCGCCAGTCCGAGTCTCAAAAATAGGCGCGAAAGATAATTTCTGGTCCATGGGTGATGTCGGGCCTTGCGGACCTTGTACTGAAATATTCTATGATCATGGCCCAGACATTCCCGGCGGTCCTCCAGGCACACCGGAAGAAGATGGCGACAGGTATATCGAAGTCTGGAATCTGGTATTCATGCAGTATGACCGGGCCGCGGACAGCACATTAACACCGCTGCCTAAACCTTCTGTTGATACGGGCATGGGTCTTGAGCGGATTAGTGCAGTATTGCAAGGCGTACATAGCAATTATGAAATTGATTTATTCCGAAAATTGTTAAAAGCCGCAGCTGAACTTGCCGGTACGACAGATTTAAACCAAAGTTCATTACGCGTGATTGCCGATCATATTCGTTCTTGTGCCTTTTTGATCGCGGATGGCGTCATGCCATCGAATGAAGGCAGAGGCTACGTATTGCGCCGGATTATTCGCCGCGCCATACGGCATGGCTATCGTTTGGGAATTCAGGAAGCATTCTTTTACAAACTGGTTGCTCCTTTGGCTGATGAAATGGGTCAGGCCTTTCCTGAACTTAAAGCGGCACAAGCACAGGTTGAACGAGTCTTGAAAAATGAAGAAGAGCGTTTTGCAGAAACCCTGGGGCAGGGCATGAAGATTCTGGAAGCCTGCGTCGCCAAAATGCAAGGCTCTGTTATCCCCGGTGAAACGGTATTCCAGCTATATGATACTTATGGTTTTCCCGTTGATTTAACGGCTGATTTTGCGCGTGAAAATCACCTGACTGTCGATCATGCCGGCTTTGAAACA
>JBBQCU010000449.1:0-3333 GCA_038319065.1 Methylococcales bacterium | reverse complement strand
ACCGTTTCGATACTTTCAGAAACAGCATCAATAACTGCATCAGCGATCTTGGCACCCGGTTCAAAAATGAGATGCAAAGTTTGATGACCTTGAAATTCCAGTTATTTTAAAAAACCGAAAACTTGACCGCGCGGAGTATAGCATCATAAATCAAATTGGGGTATGCTCCCGTAAGGATGAATCGACAACGCTGTAATCCTAACCCACCTAACTCAAATCACAGGAGATCCGAGATGACTACACAAAATGAAGGTTGGCAATTTACCAACACCAACGAGATTGAATGGAAACAAGCCAAGGATAGTTCATTATTCAAGCTGATAGGATCGGTAGATGGCTTGGCCTTTTCTATAAGCGATATTCCGGCAGGACATCGCGGCATACCCCACCATCATACCCATGCTGAATTTGTTTATGTCATGGAAGGCTCTGTTCGTGCCAATGGCGTATTAATGGAGGCCGGACATGGTTATGCGGCACAGGAAGGGACTGATCATTTTGAGTTCGTATCCGAGACCGGCTGCAAGTTTATTTCAGTCTTTAAAATCGGCCAGCCACCCTTAAAAACAGGTTGAAGCGTGCCTTTCCAATTTAATCACTGAATAATGACAACGAACTACTACGACATAGCCGAGGAATACCAACGCTCGAAATTGCAACCCTGGAGACAGTACATCGAGGCGTTCACACTATTCGAGCTGGCCGGGGATCTGGCTGGCAAATCGGTGCTTAATCTGGCGTGTGGTGAGGGGTTCTATACCCGGTAGCTCCGGCAAAAAGGCGCCGTCCGCGCCGTCGGTGTTGACCTCTCCGCCGGCATGATCAATCTTGCTCTCGAGGAAGAGGCTCGACGTCCTTTGGGCATAGATTAACTCCATCGGGATGTGAAAATACTGTATTTGAACGAGACTTTCGACCTCGTGTTTGCGGCCTATCTACTAAATTATGCCCAAACGAAGGAGGAGTTGATTGAAATGTGCCAGGCAATCGCCAGGCATCTTAAGCCCGGCGGACGTTTCGTTAGCATCAACCTCTATCCCGATTATACCGGCGCGACCGACTCGATGCGGAAATACGGATTCACCCGAGAAGCCACTGCGTCCGTGGAGGGTACGCCGATAACCCTGATCTTCCATGACGAGGGGTCTTCTTTCGAGATCACCAACTATTACCTGAGTATGCCGACCCACGAGTGTGCCTTTGCCGTAGCCGGACTACGAGATCTCCGCTGGCACCCGCCACGCGTCGCGCCTGACGGATTGGCTGAGTATGGCGCAGATTTTTGGGATGACTTTTTGGAATTCAACCCCGTCATTTGTCTGGAATGCGAAAAAGGTCACGGAGGGAGCGGATTAGCCATTATGCGGCACAGGAAGGGACTGATCATACTGGGCCGCATCTTAATCCGGTTTAGCCTGTTGTTTCCGGTCATAGGCAGTCAATTGGTCCGGTGTCGCCTCTTTTTGAAATTTGCCCTTCCATTCATTATAAGGCATACCGTAGACCAGTTCCCTGGCCTGCTCATAATCCATTTCTATCCCCTGCTCTATCGCTGCAGCCGTATACCACTTGGCAAGACAATTTCTGCAAAAATCCGCCAATATCATCAAATCGATATTTTGAACCTCTGTGTGCTGTTGTAAATGACTGACAAAACGCCTGAATACGGCAGCCTCCAATTGGGTTTGCGTATTTTTATCCATTAATATTCTCCAAAAATAATGAGCATTCTAGCAGAAACAACTTTCCAGGCATGTACATTTACGATGAAAAATTCTACAATACACTAGTAAATATTGCTTAAAGCAAACACCCGACTTATTAAAATCCATCATCATTAATCTTTTCATGCGGGCTTTAACCGGCAAACGACAAGTTGGTATCGGTGCTAGTCTGCAAACTAAAGATGATAGTGAACTATTCGTTACCTAAGCAGACAAACCGACTATAAAACAGTTTCTTTAAGATCTATTGATCAAGAAGAGAATTATAGAAACTTATGCCTGACCACCCTCACCCCGGTTACTATGAAACAGCTTCTCGAATTCTTTCCCATTATTTTATTTTTTGCGGCGTATAAACTGTATGATATTTATATAGCGACAGCCGTTATTATTGCGGCCACTATTATTCAGGTAACTTACGCCTGGTTCAAACATCGTAAGGTTGAAACCATGCAATGGATTACCTTGGCACTGGTTATTGTATTCGGTGGCGCGACCATCTATTTACATGACGAGCAGTATCTTAAATGGAAGTTTTCCATCATAGAATGGTTATTCGGCATCGCCTTTTTAAGCAGCCACTTTATTGGTAAAAAAACCTTTATTGAAAGAATGATGTCCAGCAACCTGACCTTGCCCTCATTGATCTGGAAGCGCCTGAATTTCAGCTGGGCGAGTTTCTTTATCTGTATCGGTTTTATCAATGTTTATGTCATGTACAATTACAATACGGATGACTGGGTTACCTTTAAAACCTTTATAGCGCCTGGTCTGATGGTTGTTTTTATGGTGGTTCAGATGGTTTTTCTATACAAATACATCCCGGAGACAGAGGAATAAATGGTGTTATACGCAATTATCAGTGAAGATGTTGAGGATAGTCTAGAGAAAAGAATGTCTGCCCGCCCTGACCATCTTAAAAGACTGCAAGCGCTACAAGATGAAGGACGTTTGGTGTTAGCCGGCCCGCACCCCGCAGTTGATAGTGACAATCCGGGAGACGCCGGTTTTACAGGGAGTCTGGTCGTTGCCGAATTCGATAACCTGGAAGCCGCTCAACAATGGGCGGATAACGATCCCTATAACGATGCCGGCGTTTATGCCAAAGTGACTGTTAAACCATTTAAAAAGGTATTTCCTCAATGACATCCGAACAAATTAAACAATTATTAATTGACGCTTTTAAACCGGAGCTATTAGAAATTATAGATAATAGTGCTGCTCATGCCGGACATGCGGGCGCAAAAAGCGGCGGCGGCCACTATCATGTCACTATTGTCGCGGAGGCTTTCGAAGGAAAGTCGTTGGTCCAACGGCACCAACTTATCTATAAAGCGCTAGGCGACATGATGAAACAACAAATTCATGCCTTAGGCATTAATGCCCTCTCACCCTCTGAAGAAACTAAAGGAAGCTTATAAATGAAAAAAAAGATTATCCCCCTACTTATTGCCGGTACTGCAATCATTGCCGGCTGTGACCAAAAAGCCACGGAAAGCACATCAACAGGACCGGCTATTTCAAAAGCTGATGCTATCGCTGTCGTAAATGGGCAGTATATAGCCAAATCTACTCTTGATCAGTTGGAAAAGGAAATTGCCGAGCGTGG
>JBBQCU010000448.1:0-3401 GCA_038319065.1 Methylococcales bacterium | reverse complement strand
ACCTATCAGCACAGCTGTCTTTGCTGTAAATGAAGAACCAGAGCAACTTCACCAAGGCAAAAGACGCTTGAAGGAAAACTATACAAGCCACTGGGATTTGGATTATCTGCCCAGAAAAGAAGTCGATAAAATATTATCTGTAAAACGCTGAACTTAATCTGACGGTTTCAAAAATTAGTCTCAATCAAATCCGGCGTTGACTCATTGAGTTCGATCACTTTGAGACATTCGGATTTGGATTTAAGCTTCCCGATACCCGTCATTGGTAAAGCGGCACTATCGCCCCCTGACCTGCCAGTAAAATGTGAGCCAATGCAGGACATTCCCATTAATAACGAAATTCAACACATTAAAACATGAATATATTGGGTTTTGCTGTTGTTCTAATTAATCTATGACTAGACACTATGAACCCTTTTGTCTCATGTTCAAAAATGCGGCCCTTGATTTTCGGGGCTTGCAGCGGCATTAAAACACTTAAACATTGGACAAAACGATATAACCGATTCCCCGGCGATTTTTCCATCCTTTGCGCAATTCATTGTTTGGCGCGGTGTGCGTCAACATAGGCTTTCAAGACAGCTTGCATCTTTGAAATATGCCCCCGCCCCTGTCCCTTGAAAAATTCGACAATCTCGCGGTCCAGCCGTAAATTTACGGATAACTTGGACTCCGGCAAGACCAGCTCGGCCTTCGTCCAGTCGGGAACAAAGCCGCGCTCATCGTCATCTGCGGCAATGACCGCGTCAAGTTCATTGTCGGTCATTGCATCAACCTTGTGCCAGTCTGTAAGGCTTCCGGCGCGTTTTTCTTTCATCTCATTTGCCGTAAAACGCGAGATATTTTTGTCTTTCTTCATGGCGTGACCTCCGAAAAGAAATGATCCTGATTGCCGCGCTTCGTATCGTATAGACAACCGTAACAAAGCGCCCTTGCATGGTTCCGATAGCAAGAAAACGTTCCTCGCTGTCATGTGCAGAGGGAACAACAATATGTGGGGTATCGAAAACTTCAACCGCATCGAAAAAATCGAGGCCGTGCTTTTCAAGGTTCGTCATCCGCTTTTGGTCGTTCCATTCAAACTGCATTGTTCATTTTATATACAAATCGTATATAAAAGCAAGTGGGTTATTTGTCGCACAAAAAGTAAGTTTTGCGACACTTTTTTAAGTCCGTGAAATCAAGAAGTTGCTTGTCGCATATGTCAGTAGCAAAATAGAATGTGCTTGCCGAACTTCATTCTGCCGTATTCATCGCCAAAAAGCTGCCAGTCGCGACCGGCAGGAGCTGGCCGTTATCAGTAGATCAACCTTATCAATTATTATCGGGTGCCTGGGGAAAAATTTGTTTATGCCAGCATTTCCAATAAAACCGAATGCCATAGTTGCTCGTCGATAATCCCCATTTTGCCTAGTAGACGACGCTTATCAACGGCCCGAATTTGATCAAGTAATATACGTGCAGTTCGTCCGTCGAATTCGACTGGCGGACGACAACCCAACGGTTGTCCTTTACTGGTTAACGGTGCAATAATTACCCAGGGCAGTACAGCATTGAGATCATCTGGGGAAACCACCAATGCGGGTCGGGTTTTTTGGATTTCAGTCCCGGCTGTGGAATCGAGATTAACCCAATATACCTCGCCGCGTTTTACCATTCCCATTCGGCGTTTTCGTCATCGACCGGAAAAGCCGGCCACTCATCAGCATCCTCATCGGCTTTATAACCTTTAAGCCAGTCTTTACGCGGAGCGTTCAATGCTTCGATAACCAAAGTCTTGCCTTCAACCCGTAAATTTACTTCCTCCTCTAACTCGCTGGTTTCCAGCAAGGCAGCTGGTATGATAACCCCGCGCGAATTACCGATTTTTCTTAAATGTGTACGCATAGGTGGCTCCAAGCCAGCAATAATAGCAACAATGTTATTACTTAATGATTGATAAAACATTTCGGTTTGGCGGCTGTAATAAATCATCGAGACTTTATACTCACTCGCCAGATCGCTGATAGCTTTGACGGGCGCTTCATAACAAACCACAAGATGCTGATCAAGTTGATGTACTTGCTTGTCCATGTCTAGCAGCGATTCTTTTAAAAAGCGCTAACGCTTGGCTGACATCGTTAACAAACCAGTAAAGCCCAACGTTACGCATAGTCATTAAATCCTTACACGAAGCACTAACCCGGAAATCATTAAAAAAGATCAAATTGCCTGTCATCAAAAACCGCTAGCGGCCACCAAAATGCCGGCAATTTGCCGGCAAGAGGCTGAGCTTTAAAAACTATTTGGGGCTTAGTAGTGAGCTTATTTTAGAATCCAGTTCTCCGGGAGTGACATTACTGGCAAAAGCCTCAATGGATGAACCATCCCGGCCAATCAGATATTTGTAAAAATTCCATTCTGGCGCTTGGCCGGTGGCCTTAATCAGTTTTTGAAAAAATGCATTGGCTGAAGATCCTTGAACAACGCTTTTTTCCAACATGGGAAAAGTCACCCCGTAGTTGATATAACAAACGTTGGCGGTTTTTTCCGGCGCATCGAACTCCTGGTTGAAATCATTGGAGGGGAAGCCGACAACCACCAAGCCCCTGTCTTTATATTTTTGATACAGTGCTTCCAGGCCTTTAAATTGTGGGGTATAGCCGCAATTGCTGGCAGTATTGACTGCCAGAATCACCTTGCCTTGAAATGCCTGGCAAAAATCAAGCTTTTCGCTGGATCTTAATTTGCTCATTTTATAATTCAGCAAATCAGAACAAGGTTCTGCCCCGGCTGCTGAAACTGAAAATAACAACATGCTCGCCAATAAAATTAAAATATTCATGATCACACCTTTTCGTTGGTTAGCATTTAGTTTACCAGCTCAGGGTAAAAGTCAACCGGCAATTAGGGTGGGAGGATCTGGCTGAATTTTCTCAAAGCCTGAACTTGCATGTTATTGTGTCACTGCTGAAAAGATGGAATAAAAGAAGTTAAGCATTTCAAAGCATGCGGCTCTGAAGAACGGGATAACTAAACGATATTTTGTCAACAGCTCGCCTCTTCCAATATTAAATGAGTCTGACAAACGCTTAAACCACGTTCATGATAGGAGAATGAATCTAAACATGAGCATTTTGTTGAAGGACAGTGGCTTATTAATCAAGAAAGGGTCGCCGTCGCCTAATCCACATGTATTTAAGGCCGCGTTGCTTTAAATCAAGAAGGATATAAAGTGCGGCCATCTTTTGAAGATGAACGAATAGTTGGCCAGTGTATGAAGCCACGGAATACAAAACCGCTGTTTGTTGTTCAGCGTTAAATTAACCAGAAAAATTACCATATGCGGTCGTAATAGACATTCGCTTAAGTTTGCCAGAACGTCGATTAATTCCCATAAGGAACATTATCACTTCCGGACA
>JBBQCU010000447.1:0-3412 GCA_038319065.1 Methylococcales bacterium | reverse complement strand
GAAGCCATGGTATTGGCGGTGTACATGCCGCCGCAGGAACCCGCGCCGGGAATGGCTTTGGCTTCGATTTCCGCCAGTTCGGCATCGTCGATTTTGTTGTTGGCTCTGGCGCCGACCGCTTCAAAGACCGAAACCACATCCAGCTTTTTGTCCTTATGGCAACCCGGCATAATGGTGCCGCCGTACACGAAGATCGCCGGACGGTTCAGGCGTGATAGGGCAATCATGCACCCCGGCATATTTTTATCGCAGCCGCCGATCGCAACAATACCGTCAAATCCCTGGCAGCCGACGACGGTTTCAATGGAGTCGGCAATCACTTCGCGCGATACCAGCGAATATTTCATGCCTTCGGTGCCCATCGAAATGCCGTCGGATATGGTGATGGTATTGCAGATAACGGCCTTGCCGTTGGCCTTGTTTACGCCCAGCGCGGCATCATCGGCGAGTTTGTTGATGTGCATGTTGCAGGGCGTGACCATGCTCCAGGTCGAGGCTATGCCGATTTGCGGTTTTTTGAAGTCTTCGTTGCTAAAACCGACGGCGTGCAGCATGGCCCGGCTGGGCGCGCGTTCCATGCCGTCAACAACGAGAGAAGAAAATGTGCGGGTTTTGTGGTCATCTGAATGAGCCATGTGATTGATTCCTGGTTAAGGTTAATATGAATCCCAACTGCTTTTACGTCGCCAGCCGAGTTTGGGCAGGATAAACCCTAATAGAACGCCGACAAGGGAGAGCATGCCGCCGTAGAGGAACCAGTCCTGACTGGCGGTGTCTTTAAGCGCCTGATTTTCAAGTTTAAACTGTTGCAAGTCCCGTTCAACATTAACGACGCGTTCCTGAAGTTCATCCCGTTCGGTTTTTAATTGAAATGAACTGGCGGCGGTTTTTTTCAGTTCGTTGAGTTCGCGGGCTAACTGATCGCGTTCCGCGGCTAAAGATTTTTCCAGAGATGATCCCGGTGTAAGAGAATCTTTTAATGCATTCAATTCAGTTCTCAGTGCGTCATTTTCAGACTGTAGCAGCGCAATATTTTTGCTGGCTGAGTCTTTAGGATCAATAGCGGGTGGTTGTTTTTTAGTATACTTCGATTTAATGTAACCTTCTGTGCCATCAATAAGGCGAACGTGGATAAATTCTGATTTGGTTTGTTTATCGATAAGCGTCAGGGGCGTTCCGGTAGGTAACGATTTTAAAACTTTAGCGTGAATGCTCGCCGAATCTCTCAGTGATAAATTCTGATCGTCGGCTACATAGACTGTTTCAGCCTGCGCCGACCCGAAAGTTACTATCAAGATAAAAAAAGCACTGAGTAAAGTTTTCACGGGTATCTTCTTCTGTTAGTAGTCGATGGGTGTTAAGCGATCAGTCCCCCCTCTTTGGAAAAGAGGGGTTAGGGGAGATTTTTTAAATAAATCCTCCTTAATCCCCCTTTTTTTAAAGGGGGAGGTGAACGCTAACGATTAGTGAGGCCGATTTTAACGTTATTTTCTGCACAGGAGAAATTCCAGTAGGGCTTTTTGCGCATGCAGGCGATTTTCAGCTTCTGCGAAGATAACGCTTTGGGGGCCGTCTATCACTTCAGCAGTCACTTCTTCACCCCGATGAGCAGGCAAACAGTGCATGAATAGTGCATCATTATGGGCAGCATTCATGATCCCGGCGTTAACCTGATAGTCTTTAAACGCTATTTCGCGTTGTTTTTGTTCCTCTTCCTGTCCCATGCTGGCCCAAACATCGGTGACACAGAGGTCGGAATTTTTGGCGGCCTCTAATGCGGTATTAAAAATCCTGACGCGTTCGCCTGCGGCCTCAACATATTCCGGTAGCGGTTGATACCCGGCCGGGCAAGCAATATTTAAATTGAAATCCAGCAGCATTGCAGCATGTATATAAGAATGACACATGTTATTGCCGTCACCTATCCATGCTACTGTTCTACCTTTAATATCGCCGCGAAATTCAAAATAAGTCTGCATATCAGCTAGCAATTGGCAAGGATGTTGTTGATCGGTTAAACCGTTAATAACCGGAACGCTGGAGTGCTGGGCGAATGTTGTTACGGTTTCGTGCTTGCCGGTTCTTAGCATGATGCAGTCGACCATACTGGAAATAACTTTAGCGCTATCCTGCAAGGGTTCACCTCGACCCAGTTGGGTATCTCTTGGGGACAAAAATGTGGCGCTACCGCCAAAATGGGCCATGCCCGTTTCAAATGAAATGCGTGTGCGGGTCGATGATTTTTCAAAAATCATCGCTAACAACCGGCCTTTTAATGGTTGGTAGTCAGGATCTCGATGATTTTTAAGTGCTATGGCTCTATGGATTATTTGGCGAAATTCTTCGCTGGATAAATCGAGCAGGCTGGTGAAATGTCTGGGATTCATGATGGTATTTTTTGTGCAGTTTGTTCTGTGTAGTCTTTAATGAGAGTTGACAAGGTTTTTACAAGCAGCTTGATTTGTTGCTCGTCAATGATTAAGGGCGGTAACAAACGAATGGTTGTTTCATTGGTGACATTGATTAATAAACGCTGTTGCAAGGCTGATTTAACCAATTCTGCGCAGGGGCTGTCGAGTTCGATACCGATCATCAAGCCTTTATTGCGAATATCAACAACATGTTTATTGCCTTGTAGATGCTCAATAAAGCCGGCGCAGATAGCCTGACCTTTTTGCTGTGCTTGTTTAATCAGGTTTTCTTTATCCAGTGTTGCCAGTACCGCTAAAGCTGCGCTACAGGCTAAGGGATTGCCGCCAAATGTAGAACCGTGATTACCGGCAGTGAGCAGCTGCGCCGCTTTGCCACGCGCAAGACAAGCACCAATCGGTACGCCATTCCCTAGTGCTTTAGCCAGAGTACATACATCGGGAATTATGTTGTTGTGCTGGAAGGCAAGAAATTTGCCGGTACGGCCTATGCCCGTCTGGATTTCATCCAGCATCATGAGCAATTCATGCTGGTCACACAGGCTGCGTATCCGGTTAAGATAATCAGCGGAGGGGATATTGACGCCGCCTTCGCCTTGGATGGGTTCAACCAACACAGCAACGATATTTTTATTTTGCTCAAGCGCTTGTTTGATTGCACTGATATCGTTATAAGGTAGCCGTACAAAGCCCTCAACCAGCGGTGCAAAGCCTTGTTGGACTTTACTATTGCCGGTAGCGCTCAGGGTCGCTAAAGTACGGCCATGAAAACTTTTCTCCATGACAATAATCGCGGGATTATCTATGCCTTTTTCATGGCCGTACTTGCGAGCCAGCTTGATGGCCGCTTCATTCGCTTCGGCACCCGAATTACAGAAAAACACGTTATCCAGGCCGCTTTTTTCAGTCAGTATATCAGCCAGTCGCTCTTGAGCAGCGATTTGATAGATATTGGAGGTATGCAGCAGTTTTTTGCTTTGTTC
>JBBQCU010000446.1:0-3459 GCA_038319065.1 Methylococcales bacterium | reverse complement strand
TATGCCTTTAGCTTGAATAGCGACCACTGTGTCGAAGGTTTTGTCGCGGGTTGATCCACCCGCACCAAAGGTGACGGAAAAAAAGTCGGGATTGAGTTCTGCCAGTTTGCTATGCACAATTTGCAAATTTGCAGCACCTTCTTCCGTTTTAGGCGGGTAAAATTCAAAACTGAATAGTTGGGGGTGATTTTTGTGTGAATGCATTGGGGTCTCACTGACGGGAATCTAAATTGTATCGTTCCCACGGTCTCCCGGGAAATACCGCTGTGGACGCTGTGCGTACCTTGCTGCTGTAATTGAGACGCTATAGTTGCGTCTCAATGAAGCCTGCATTCCCAGGCAGGAGCTTGGGAACGATGAGATAAATCAATAACGGTAATGATCCGCTTTATAGGGCCCTTCAACCGGAACATTAATGTACTTGGCTTGTGCGTCAGTTAACACCGTCAGGTTCACACCCAGTTGATGGAGGTGCGATCTGGCGACTTTTTCATCCAGTTTTTTAGGCAGGATATAGACTTTATTTTCGTACTTTTCGCTATTTTTCCACAGTTCTATTTGCGCTAGAACCTGGTTACAAAACGAATTAGACATCACAAAACTGGGATGTCCCGTGCCACAACCGAGATTAACCAGACGGCCTTCTGCCAAAATAATCAAGCGTTTGCCGTCAGGAAGAATAACGTGATCAACCTGGGGTTTGATATTTTCCCATTCATATTGGCGCAATGAAGCAATTTCAATCTCTGCATCAAAATGACCAATATTACATACAATCGCCTGATCTCTCATGGCTAGCAGGTGTTCATGGTTAATAATGCTAAAGTTACCTGTTGCGGTCACAAATATCTTAGCGATAGGCGCAGCTTCTTCCATGGTGACTACGCGATAACCTTCCATAGCGGCTTGCAAGGCGCATATGGGATCAATTTCAGTAATCCACACTGTTGCACCTAGCCCACGCAACGATTGGGCGCAGCCTTTACCGACATCGCCGTAACCGCAAACCACGGCAATTTTGCCGGCAATCATGACATCGGTTGCACGTTTTATGCCGTCAACCAAAGACTCGCGGCAACCGTAGAGGTTATCGAATTTTGATTTGGTCACTGAGTCGTTGACATTAAAAGCAGGTACTTTAAGCGTGCCTTTTGCCACCATTTCATAAAGACGCAACACGCCTGTGGTTGTTTCTTCCGACAAACCTTTAACACCAGCCATTAATTCAGGATATTTGTCATGCATCATGGTGGTTAAATCACCACCATCATCCAGAATCATATTGGGTCTCCAGCCATCAGGACCTTCAATGGTCTGAGCGATACACCATTCAGCTTCTTCTTCGGTTTCGCCTTTCCAGGCGAAAACAGGAATACCTGCCGCCGCCATTGCTGACGCAGCATGATCCTGGGTAGAAAAAATATTGCATGATGACCAGCGGACTTCTGCGCCTAAAGCGGTCAGGGTTTCGATCAATACTGCTGTTTGTATGGTCATATGCAAACAGCCGGCGATCCGTGCGCCTTTTAACGGTTGTTCCTGACCATATTCTTCGCGCAATGCCATCAAGCCCGGCATTTCTGTTTCAGCAATATTGATTTCTTTACGGCCCCATGCTGCCAATGAAATATCAGCAATTTTATAATCTCTCTGGCTCATTGTTTATCCTGTTTAGCTTACTATTAAATACCAGCCGCATCTTTTAATGCGTCAACTTTATCGGTTTTTTCCCAACTGAATGAGTCTTCCGTGCGGCCAAAATGGCCATAGGCCGCGGTGGTTTGATAGATGGGCTTTAATAAATCCAACATTGTAATCAAACCTTTAGGTCTCAGGTCAAAGTTATCCCGGATAATCTGTACCAGTCTGTCTTCGCTAAGTTTACTGGTACCGAAAGTTTCAACAGTAATGGAAGTCGGCTCCGCAACACCAATTGCGTAAGAAACCTGAATTTCACAACGCTCCGCCAAACCCGCTGCAACAATGTTTTTTGCTACATAGCGCGCCATATAAGCTGCAGACCGGTCAACTTTTGAAGGATCTTTACCGGAAAACGCGCCACCGCCGTGTCTTGCCATTCCGCCGTAAGTATCAACGATAATTTTACGGCCCGTTAAACCGCAATCCCCTACAGGGCCGCCGATGATGAATTGTCCAGTCGGATTAATAAAATATTTGGTCTCTTTATGTAACCATTCTTTTGGCAGGACATGCAGGATAATT
Source organism: Methylococcales bacterium (assembly GCA_038319065.1). Classification (GTDB taxonomy): domain Bacteria; phylum Pseudomonadota; class Gammaproteobacteria; order Methylococcales; family Methylomonadaceae; genus Methylobacter_C. The sequence continues at coordinate 1,236 of JBBQCU010000446.1, read as the reverse complement.
TCGTCCATCACCGCTTCATGCAAGGCCTTGTTATTGATTTCCGGTGAATGCTGGGTAGATAAAACTACTGCATCTATTGCTACCGGCTTGTTATTTTCATACCTGAAAGTAATCTGACTCTTGGCATCTGGACGTAACCATGGAAGGGTTTTATTTTTACGCACTTCTGCCTGACGTTTGACCAGCAGATGTGAATAGGTAATGGGGGCCGGCATTAATACATCGGTTTCATTACTGGCGTAACCAAACATTAAACCCTGATCGCCTGCACCCTGCTCATGATCTTCGCCCTCATCTACACCCATCGCAATATCAGGCGATTGCTTCCCAATGGCATTTAATACGGCGCAACTTTGTCCATCAAAGCCTATGTCGCCATGATCGTAGCCGATATCACAAACCACTTTTCTGACCAATGCTTCGAGATCGACCCATGCATGAGTGGTAATCTCACCCGCCAGAACAACCATACCGGTTTTCACCAGTGTTTCACAAGCAACTCGTGACCTGGGATCTTGTGCTAATAAGGCGTCAAGGACAGCATCTGAAATTTGATCCGCGACTTTATCGGGATGTCCTTCTGAAACGGATTCTGATGTAAAACTAAAATTATTGCTCACGTTACCACCTTAATTTATTTTGATAAAACCCAAATATTAAAAAGGCTGCAAAGGCAGCCTTCTTTGTTATTGGTGGGCCCTGTAGGACTTGAACCTACGACCTGCCGATTATGAGTCGGACGCTCTAACCAACTGAGCTAAGGGCCCTTAATTCGTTATCTACTCACCATCCAGAAAACATCTTAATTGCTCTGACCTAGAGGGGTGTCTTAACTTTCTTAATGCTTTTGCTTCAATTTGACGGATTCGTTCACGCGTTACATCAAACTGTTTGCCTACTTCTTCCAATGTATGATCAGTATTCATATTGATACCAAAACGCATACGCAGAACTTTTGCTTCTCTTGCTGTTAATCCCGCCAACACGTTTTGTGTTGATTCACGCAAACCGGCAATGGTGGCCGCTTCAACCGGGGACAACACTTTAGCATCTTCTATGAAATCTCCCAAATGAGAATCTTCATCGTCACCAATAGGCGTTTCCATTGAAATGGGTTCTTTGGCGATTTTTAACACCTTACGGACTTTGTCTTCGGGCATTTCCATACGCTCAGCCAACTCTTCAGGTGTCGCTTCCCGCCCCATTTCCTGCAGAATCTGCCTGGAAATCCGGTTC
>JBBQCU010000445.1:0-3474 GCA_038319065.1 Methylococcales bacterium | reverse complement strand
CGACGGGTTTATTTCGATCAATGCGAGTTCCAGACGCAAAGCCGGTTGATTAGGTTGTGCGGGGTACTCAATGACTTGAAAGCGATGATTGGGATCTGTCTGGAAATCCTTGACCACCTGATTATGGAAGTACAGGGCCAGCTCGGCAATATCCGTTTCGACATTTCTTAGCCAATTAGCCGAGCTCAGACGATGAAGCCAACTCATTTGCTGCATGTATTGAGTATTCACGGGCGCTACCACCAATTCTTTGTATTTGTTTGCGTCGAAACCAGGCTTGATCCAGACTCGTTGAAATGGTAAATCCGCTTTGTTTACCTGCCGGTCAGGCTGCTCGATAAAACCAGCGTCAGGCGCCGGATTAACCCACACCGCTTTCGCGGTATTACTTCCCGACTGAATAGTAGAACACCCCGAAAGGGCGCCAATAACGCATAACGACAGCGCTAAAACTACGGAATTCTTTTTAATTGTTTGACTATCTATTTTCAATTGTTTACTCCAGGTTTAAAAAAATCGGGCTATTGTTTTCTTTTTTTCCGGTCACTGTCTACTGTTATTAACTGATGTAAGTTGAGACCAGCGTAATTATTCGTCATATACACGGCGAAACAAGTTGCTCCGACCGGAATGTGTCAATGACTTTGAGACACCAAGTTGGTTTATTTAGTGTCTAATCTTTGTGTATTTTTGGGCTGAGGTTCTCCTGTGTGTTAACGGGCGGATTGATCCAAACGGCTTTGGGCAAGCTGGGTGGCAGGGGGCACTTTCCTTTTAATCGCTTTGGATTGGCTAGGAAACCAGTTTCCAAGATTTTGGTCCGTACTTGATATACCGTAGCAGCTTGGCCAAAGTGGACGGTGGCCGGGGTCATGTAACCGATGCCCGAGTGGCAATGGGACTGGTTGTACCACGGGAAGAACCGTTGGCAATGGCTGCGGGCATCCTCAATGCATCCGAAACATAGGGTCGGCTATGGGTCTTGGCGACATCCAGATCGACCAGCAAGGCGGCCACCGGCTTGCCTATTGGCTCTGGCGAGATTGAAAGTGCGCACCGTTATGTTATTCACAAGCGACTAAGTTACCCGGTGCCTGTTGGAAAGCGGCTAATGTTGAACCGATGTTAGCGCTACGTGTTGTACGGGCGAATGATGATTGGGAAAAATACTGGGAAAAACGGACCACCGCTGTCACAGCATAATATGGTTATGAAATCCCCGCACTTTTAATCACACCCCTTCGTGTTCTTCGTGGTGAAATGCTCTTTTTAGGATAAATAGCTGATAAAACATATAAATTTATTTGGAAAAATAACCCTGCTGAATAAAATGCAGAACTTGTTCTAAAACAGCTACTCGCTGCATCATAAAGGTGTGGGAATAATGCATAACTATAAAGTCTTTCATGCCTTCCACTTGTGTCCGGCATACTGACACCTTGCCGTCATTGGTTTCTGGAATAAGCTGCGACAATAAAGGGTTCACGGTTTTATCGCCGGCAATAATTCCGGTGGGAAAATTTACCGGACCTAACGCACAGGGTAAGCTGTTTTTATCGGTACCCAGCTGAAGTCCTGCTGAACCGTTTACGACATCAAAAACAAGCCATCCGGCGAGTTTATCAACCACTTCACTGCCCTGATTGGGCGGGGCCAGCATCACCACTCTACCCAGCTTATCGATACACCGGATCGACAAGTAATAGCGCACCAGAATACCGCCCATGGAATGCGTTAAGAAATGAATTTTGTTGATGTCTTTTGATGCGCATTGTACTAATGCCGATGGTATAGCTTCCAGCGCTAAAGTCTCAATGTTATGTTTTCGCGAAGGATAGTCGACATTTATAATTTTATAGCCATAAGCAGCCAGCCATTTTTCAGCTTTATTCATACAGCGACTGGTTCTGGCCAAGCCATGCATCAGAATAATCGCTTCTGAATCCCGGGTTATTCTGGTCAGTTTAGCGTGAAAATTTTTCATAAGGAAGGCGCGAAGAATAGCATCAACAGAGTTGCAACACATCGATGCCAGACATGGAAATCAGAAATTTTGCTTACCATGCAAATACATCTTTCAATCTCCGGGGTGATGACCCTAAATTCGGTAGCTCAACCACGAAGGACACGAAGAGTTTAAATACCTTACAGGATTTCGGTACTTACCTTTTTGGTGTACGCTTAGCTCTTCGCACTTAGTTATAACTTACTGATATTACTTCGTGTTCTTCGTGACATTCGTAGTAAAACGCTCTTTTTAGGTTGATGGCGTTTAAATGACAGATTCCTCAAATTCGACCTTGCCGCCGTTCAAATGATACATAGCGCCCACTATTTTCAATTTGCCTGCTTTTTCCAGAGAGCTTAATACTTCACTCCCTTTGCGTATTTCATTGATGGTCTGCTGAACATTCGTTTTGGCTACAGCATCAACGAAGGCATCATTTTTACTGCTTCTTTCACCAGAATAGGTTGTCGCGCTAATAGCGGGCTTGATTTTATCCAAAAGCCCGGTGAGGCTTCCAAGCTCTACGTTATCGATAGCACCTTTAATCGCTCCGCATGCAGTATGCCCCATTACGAGAATGACCTTGGCGCCAGCCGCCGCGCAAGCAAACTCAAGGCTTCCAATTAAATCATTATTGGCGATATTTCCGGCAATTCTCGCATTAAACGTTTCACCAATACCCGTATCAAGAATAATCTCGGCAGGCGCGCGTGAATCAATGCAGCTTAAAATAACAGCGGCAGGAAACTGTCCGGTTGCGCTTGCTTTTTTCTGAGCCACATAGTCATGCTTTTTCATTTTTCCAGTGCGAAAACGATCATTCCCTTTCTTCATACGTGCAATGATCTGATCCGGCGTCAGCTTATCGCGTTCTTCCCTGGTTAAAGCTGCCGCATAAGATATGCCGGGTATTCCTAAGCCTACACCGCCCACTATCCCCGCCACTGTTACTCCAAAGGCGGTTTTTAATACTGAACGCCGGTTACAGCATGGGTGTTCATTAAGTTCATTGGTATCATTCATAGTTGTCTCCGCAAGTAAAAGTTTGCATTTCCCGATTCTTGTTTGTTTGCTGTTGCCGTCCGCGGATTGATGACCGTAACGAAACCCAACTATACGTACACACGCGTTGTTAGGGTTCGTTACGCCTCATATCAAGCGCTATGAAGCCGGATTGCCATCCAACGCTGCCTGGAGCCTGGCTTCACCCTCATTGGAAAGAGACGTTTTGAGAATTGTTCCGCCAGTCCCTTTTAACTCCTCTAGAACTTTGTCGGGTGCGGGTGTAGCACTCCTCAGTAGAACGAACAGTGTCGAACTCTCGGGTGTCATAGTGGCGCCGAGTTCCTTCATGAACGCGTCAGAGATTCCGATGTCGGTAAGACTCCCCGAGATTGCGCCCGCTCCTGCACCCAAAGCAAAACCAAGTACCGGATTCAGGAACAGCATACCAATTAGCGCACCCC
>JBBQCU010000444.1:0-3493 GCA_038319065.1 Methylococcales bacterium | reverse complement strand
CCACACCGTATGGCAACTGCCTGGCGATGCCCCGGTGATTTCTTGGTGGGCTGAAGATGGCCGGCACTGTGAAGAGCGTCTGCCTGCGGACAATCATTTCCGGCTCGAAATCGAGCATTTCAGCCAGTGTGTATTAAATGGCAATGAACCTTTACTGTCACTGGATGATGCGAAAGCCAATTGCCAGATCATTGTTGCTGCCTTGCAGTCTGCGGCTCAAGGGCGAGTGGTTAAATTAGCAGAATAATTATTTTATGGGGAATATCATGTCAGATTTTAAAAAATATCATTGTTTGGAATGTGAGCATATCTATGATGAAGAAAAAGGCGATCCTGATAGTGGAATTGCAGCAGGAACGCGTTGGGCCGATATTCCTGATGACTGGTCTTGTCCGATATGTGGCGCTCCGAAAAGTTTTTTTAAGTTGATGAAATAAAATACAGATAACTCCATGAAATGTTATAAAATTACAGATTTTGAATTTAAAGGCCGAGTTTTCGGACTATAAAAACAGTGGCTTAAGTTATGCGATGTCCGTTTTGTTCGGCACAAGATACCCGGGTTCTTGATTCCAGATTGATAAATGAAGGGGATCAGGTTCGCCGTCGACGTGAATGTAATGTCTGTAAAGAACGCTTCACTACGTTTGAAACGGCTGAATTAACCATGCCGCGCGTGGTTAAGCGTGATGGCATTCGTGTGCCTTTCGAAGAAAACAAGCTACGTTCAGGAATGCTCAAAGCCTTGGAAAAAAGACCCGTTGACAGTGACGCTATTGAAGCTGCAATCAATCGGATAAAAAAAGAGTTGATGGAGAAGGGCGAGCGTGAAATAACGACACAGGAGTTGGGCGAAAAAGTGATGAAAGAGTTGAGCTCACTGGATCATGTTGCTTATGTGCGATTTGCCTCGGTGTATCGCAGTTTTCAGGATGTCAGTGAGTTTACTGACATGATTGAAGATTTACAAAAAAAATAATGTCAGCCAGGCAAGATGCCTTTTATATGGCGAGAGCCCTTCAGCTGGCTAAAAAGGGACGCTATACAACTGATCCAAACCCACGCGTAGGTTGTGTTTTAGTCAGGGATAATAGGGTAATCGGGGAAGGCTGGCATGTTAAAGCGGGTCTCGGGCATGCCGAAGTTGAAGCGTTAAAAAATGTTCAAGACGCCCAAGGCGCAACTGCTTATGTGACTTTGGAGCCCTGTAACCACCAGGGTAAAACGCCGCCTTGTTGCGATGCGCTGATAAAAGCGGGAATAAGCCGGGTGGTGGCCGCCATGCAAGATCCCAATCCTTTAGTTGCAGGCCGCGGGCTGGAAAAGCTTAAGGCAGATGGAATTAAGGTAACCTGCGGTGTTTTACAGGAAGATGCCATAGCGTTAAATCGCGGATTTATCAAAAGGATGACAGAAAATCGCCCTTTTGTTCGCAGCAAGCTGGCGATGAGTCTCGATGGACGAACAGCGATGGCATCGGGAGAAAGTAAATGGATAACCTCAGCGGAAGCCAGAGCCGATGTGCATCGGTTAAGAGCGGAGAGCTCAGCTATTTTGACCGGTATTAACACCGTTTTGGCGGATGATCCTTCTTTGAATGCGCGGGTAAATTTCGAGGTAGTGCAGCCGCATAGAGTAGTACTCGATTCTGAATTGAACATGCCGGTTACTGCTCAAATGGCTAAACTGCCGGGACGCAGCCTGATTTTGACCTGTTCACCCGATGAGCGCAAGCGGCAGGCTTTGCAAGAAGCCGGTTTTGAAGTTTATCGACTCGCCGGTAAAAATGGGCGGTTGGATTTGCCTGAAGTCATGGGTTTTTTGGCAGTACAGCAGATTAATGAGGTATTGATTGAGGCTGGTGCAATACTCAATGGTGCGTTACTGATGGAAAACCTGATCGATGAACTGGTTGTTTACATGGCCCCGTCCATCTTGGGCGATCAAGGACGGGGATTGTTTCATCTACCATATGCGATGACGATGGCGGATAAAAAAATGTTGAAGTTGCTGGATGTTCGGCAGGTTGGCGTGGATTTGCGGTTAACGTTAGAGCTGTGTTCATAATTGAGTGTTTTACACTATGATGCAATTATTTTTATCGGTATCAGAGATATTGAGATGGCGGTTTAATTGTGCCGATTTTGCCAAGTATTACGTTTACGCAACTTTGTAAAATAATCGAAAAAATGGGATTTTATAAAACACGACAAAAGGTTCGCATATCCGCTATGTCCATAGTGATGGACGCAAATAGAAAATGGAGTTAAAAAACATGTTTTTTGACGCCGCTCTGCAAAGTATATCCATTCATTTAACGAGTTAAACCAAAAAAACCATGTTCACAGGCATCATACTAGCCATAGGTAAAATCTCCGCCATTGAGCGTAAAGCCGGCGATTTTCGTTTACAAATAGACGCCGGAAAATTATCGCTCAGTGATGCGCAACTGGGTGACAGCATTGCTGTCAACGGCATTTGTTTAACCGCTGTGGAACTTGGATCGCGGCATTTTTGTGCGGATGTCTCCAACGAAACCTGGACCCGGACAACACTCAGCCACGCGGCCATTGGCATGCCGGTTAATCTGGAGCTGGCTTTGACGCCGTCTACCCGGATGGGCGGGCATATAGTCAGCGGGCATGTTGACGGCATCGGCAAGGTTATAGAAAAAAAAGCGGATGGACGTTCGTTCCGGTTTAAATTTAAAGCGCCTGATAGTCTGGCCAAATACATTGCTGAAAAAGGCTCTATTTGTATCAACGGCATTAGCCTGACGGTCAACGAAGTTAATGGTGCCGTATTCAGTGTTAATATCGTGCCGCATACTCTTCAGGAAACTACACTGGGCGATGCTGTAACCGGCACGCTTGTTAATCTTGAAGTGGATTTGCTGGCGCGTTATATGGAGCGATTAATGCAAGGCGAGTCTGCGGCTAAAGATCATGGCAGCATCACAGAAGAATTATTGCAAAAGAGTGGATTTTTTGGCTAATGAACACAATTGAAGAAATCATAGATGATTTAAGGCAAGGCAAAATGGTTATCATCATGGATGATGAAGACCGTGAAAATGAAGGCGATCTCTTGATGGCTGCGGCATTTACTCGACCGGAAGATATTAATTTTATGGCGCGTTATGGACGCGGCCTGATTTGTTTAACCTTGACCAGCGAACGTTGTCAGCAATTACGTTTGCCGTTAATGGTTAATGAAAATAAAACCTCGCATTCCACCAATTTTACCGTATCGATCGAAGCAGCAACGGGTGTGACTACGGGTATTTCTGCAGCCGACCGGGCGCGTACTATTCAATGCGCAGTGGCTGCGGATGCCAAAGCCGATGATTTGGTGCAGCCAGGACATATATTCCCGTTAATGGCCAAGTCGGGCGGTGTATTAAGCCGGGCAGGGCATACTGAGGCGGGTTGTGATCTTGCTAAATTGGCGGGTGTTGACCCTTCAGCTGTTATTGTTGAAATTCTCAATGAAG
>JBBQCU010000443.1:0-3498 GCA_038319065.1 Methylococcales bacterium | reverse complement strand
CCTGATTGCCTTATTAAGTTATCCTTTTTTACTTGAACCGGCTATCGGATTGGCTAATCAAAAGGCTTATTGGAGCATAGGTTATCTGATACTGTGCCTGCTGATAGCGGGTTGTGCTTTTGTCCTATGGAAAACCCGGCAAAACACGGTCATTGTTGAAGACAGCGCCCTTAAGCAAAAAAATCTCAGCCTGACTCTTAAATTGCACTGGATGGCTTTGGCGTTTGTCCCATCCAGCTTGCTGCTGGGTCTAACGAATTTTATCAGCACCGATATTGCCTCCGTGCCGTTGTTATGGATTATTCCGTTAACCTTATATTTGCTGTCCTTTGTTATTGTTTTTTCAAAATGGAATGACAAAATACATCCGGTAATGGTCAGTCTACAGCCTGTTGTAATGTTGCCATTTATAGCTTACGCGTTCATTAACCCTGCTGACTTACCTTATTGGGCTTATCTGGGCTTGCACCTGCTGGCTTTTTTCTTTGCGGTGATGGTATGTCATGGCGAGCTTGCCAAGTCCAGACCCCATACACAGTATTTGACAACCTTTTATCTGATTATGTCTTTTGCAGGCATGTTAGGCGGTATGTTCAATACCTTTGTCGCACCCTTTATTTTCAATGGTATCTATGAATATCCGATTATGATTGTTGCTGCGCTATTACTCCGTCCTTGGGTAGTTGTGACACTCCCCGGGTTGCTGCTGCAAATTCTAGTCCCTGTACTCCTTGTCATTACCGGTCTTATTCTTTATGCAAGTGTCCAGGATTTACTTCAATATTTCGACGGAATTGTAATCACCTTAATTGTCCTGGCCTGCTTGACTTTTCTATTCAGAGCGCGACCTGTCGCCTATGCTTTATTGACGGGTGCACTTATTTTCCCTGCACTTGGGCTACATGGACTGTCATCTCATACGCTTTATCGGGAACGCACGTTTTTTGGCGTTCTTGCCGTTCGTGAAAGTACTTTGACCGATGAACATAATCAGCATGAAAAGTATCATGAACTTATACACGGCACGACTAAACATGGCGCACAGCGACTGGCTGCAAACCTGGCCAAAATACCGTTAACTTATTACAGCCGTCCCGGGCCGATGGGGCAGCTGTTTAAACAATTCGACAACACCAATCAAAACTGGACGATAGGCATAGTCGGACTGGGCGCAGGCGCTTTAGTCTGTTATGCCAAGGAGCATCAAAATTGGACACTGTACGAAATCGACCCTTTGGTTGTCGACATTGCCAGTAATCCTGATTATTTCAGTTACCTGAAACTATGCTCTCACAACACTACAATACGCATAGGCGATGCCCGGTTATCGTTGGAAAAAGAGCCGGATCAAAAATTTGATTTATTAGTGATGGATGCATTCAGTTCAGATTCTGTGCCAACACATTTGCTGACCCAGGAAGCACTGGAGCTGTATTTCAAGAAACTTAAACCCAATGGCATGTTGGCTTTTCATGTCACAAATCGTCACCTTTTGCTGAAGAAAGTCTTATCGATTCATGCCGAGCATTTACATTTCGCTGCACTCATACAGGAGTTTAAACCGCAGCAAGATATCCCGCTGGTTGTAGCAACGGACTGGGTGGTTATGGCAAAGAATCCGGAAACATTGGCGCCGCTAAGCGCAAGCCGTCTAGGGAACTGGCAAAAAATGCCGTTATACTTTGACATGAAGCCCTGGACAGATGACTTCACCAATATTGTCAGAATCTGGAAGTAGAAATAGGGCATGAGTGACTTTACTAAACTTTAGATGGCTATACTAGGGATTAGTCTTTATAATAGGTTCATTAGTGGACAGTACTACGCTCTATGCGAGACTTCTATTTAATAAGTTTTGCATGTTAATCAGCACTTTCAGAAATTCCATCCGTTTTTTTCCTTTTTGTGCCCGGTATAATTTGCAATAAAATATTTACATTACATTTATTGAGGAAGTTACATGGCAACTGGTACTGTTAAGTGTTTTAACGAGTCTAAAGGTTTTGGTTTTATTTCACCCAGCGATGGGAGTGCGGATGTATTTGTGCACTTTTCTGCAATCGCTAGCGACGGCGGCTACCGCACATTGGCTGAAGGCCAAGCAGTCAAATATGAAGTAGAATCAGGCGCCAAAGGCCCACAAGCTTCTAATGTAAGCGCAGCGTAAGCAACAACGTTATTTATCGACACCCAACTCCGCCTAAATAACCAAGCGGGATTGTGGCATAACCGGATTATCCGGCCAATCAACTCACCCCCTGAATTTAGGATATGTCTTTTGAAACGACTTTTTGTAGGAAACTTACCTAGCGACGCCACTGAGGCTACTGTTCAAGCTTTATTTTCTGAATATGGCAAAGTCCGCTCCATTCAACTTGTTGCCGATATTTTCAGCGGTAAATGCCGGGGTTTCGGCTTTATCGGAATGGAAGGCCACGAAGCCCGGGCTGCTATAGCAGCACTTGACGGCAATTTATATTGCGGAAAACCTTTAAAGGTTAAATTTGAAGAACCCGCTACGGGTAAAAATGGCAGACGCCATTAATAACACCCTTCTCTAGTTGAGTACCCGCAGACTTCAACCAACAACTTAGACGATGGTCACTTACTGTCCTTATTGGTTGTTGGTATGAAATCGGGGTTTACTTGACCATGAATATTTTCAAACGCGCGCGTATTCGCTACATTCTGCACCGTCATGCCATTGCGCATAGTCTGTGGTCGGAAGTTACCGGAAAGTTGACTGTTTTGCAGGGAATGACCGCGGTTGAGAAAGCGCATTTGCGTGAATTGACAACGCTTTTTCTGCGCGAAAAACAATTCACCGGCGTACAGGGATTTCAGCTCACTGACACCATGTGTTTGTTCATCGCCGCTCAAGCCTGTCTTCCGGCACTTGGTCTTGGTATTGGCTGTTTGTCAGGCTGGACCGAGATCATCGTTTATCCGGGTGCGTTTCGGATCAGTCGAGACGACAGGGATGCTGCAGGTGTTGTACATCATCAGGAACAGGCGCTAATTGGCGAATCATGGTCCAGGGGGCCGTTTATAGTGTCATGGGACGATGTTGAACGGGATATGCAGGGCAAGGAATCCGGCCGTAATGTCGTGATCCATGAAATTGCCCATAAGCTGGATATGCTCAATGGCCCCGCCGACGGCTACCCGCCGTTGCATCAATGCATGGCCGTAACAAAGTGGTCAACTGCGCTCAACGCCGCCTATGAAGGCCTGGTTCGACAAGTTGAACATCACCATCGCATCTGTATTAACCCTTACGCAGCTACCAGCCCTGCCGAGTTTTTTGCGGTAATCAGTGAATATTTTTTCTGCGCACCCGAAATTTTGCATACTCACTTTGCTGATGTTTATCAGCAACTACAGCTTTATTACCGGCAAAATCCGTTGCTGCGTCAGCAACCTATTGACTGAAAATAACTTTAGGAGTTTTCAATGAGCGCAACCAATGAAGCGCGTCCCCCATTTCCGCCATTCACC
>JBBQCU010000442.1:0-3504 GCA_038319065.1 Methylococcales bacterium | reverse complement strand
GAATACTTAAGCCCAACGACCTTAACTGTTCTGCCTGTTGCGGAGCGGGGAATAAACAATGCCACGAAGAAATGCCTCGTTGTTCTGAAAGCTGTTTTATAAAGTCAAGCAATAATTGCATAACTTCTAGCTGATCGATCTCCTCCTCTTTAATTACAATACGCGCTCCCTGGCATGGCGTAAGCGGGATAGCGGTCAACCATTTGGGATAATAAGCGAGTCCCTGTTGCTGATAAGCTTGCGCCCACTGATGATCGAACACATATTCGCCCCAGGAATGCTGTTTAAGATACAGCGGCATGAAAGCAACTAATTTCTCTTCATCCAAAACCAGCAAATGCATAGGCACCCAACCTGTTTGCTCACAGACCGAATTGCTTTGCTCCAGCGCCAATAAAAACTCATGACGCAGAAAAGGGTAGGCATTGCCGGCAAGGCGATTTAAGTCCGTACAATCAACCTGGGCCATACTATTGATTTGTTTTACTTCCATTTTCAAAAACAGTAGAGTTAAAGCGACAGAATATCATTAATCCAACGATATATTAATCATGATCCATAAACCTTTTTCTCAGGCTTGTGAAAATAATAAAAATCCCATTCTGGAGGTTATTCAAGCTGTTTTTTGTCAACCAACCACCGTTTGGGAAATCGGCAGCGGCACAGGTCAACATGCCTGTTATTTTGTCAGACATCTCCCGCATATTGAATGGCAGCCTACCGATAGAAGTGAAAATATTCTTTGCTCGCCTGGCTATTCACCTGAATCCCAAAGCGCTTGTGAGCATTTATGGCCCGTTAATTATAACGGCGCTTATACCAGTGAAAGTAATGCCCGGTTTGATCAATGGCTTAAAAGCCAAAATCCGTTAAGTTGCATTAAAAACTTTGAAGACATAATGGTTTTAGCAAAATCCAGAGGATTGGCTTTACTAAGCGATATTGCCATGCCAGCTAATAATCGTTTACTTGTTCTACAAAACAGCTGAAACCATAGAGCGGAAGGTATGCGATGTGTGCACTACGGGGTTGGTTCTTGGTTCTCAGGCAGGAGAACTTGCCCGTTTCGGCCTCGATGAATGAGTTGAGATACTATTAACAGAATCCGTTATTAAAGAGAAAGCTATACTACGATACTACGATACTACATTACTTCTAGATACAAACCATTAATGCGCCTGTTAGCCGGCCGCCTTCATCGGTGAGTGGTGCATTGTTGGCATTGCATTTTTTACCAAATAAGCTGACTTCCCCGCTATAGGAGCGTTTTTGGATTAAAGCCTTATAAGCCGGGACTGTCGCTATCGAGTTTTGTATTGACAGCGGATTTGCCAGCTTCTGTGACCAAGGTCGTGTGTTTTCTAATAAAATCTTGTCCATCATAAGTAAAAATAGTGCTTTCCATTTTAGTTCTCCAATTGTTTGAGTGTACCAGTGTGAATATTAAAAGGACCTCCCTACAACGGATTCTGTTAATAGTGTCTTCAATAGCAGCCTTACAGGTTTACCAGAAATTAGTATTTGAACTGTCAAACAAGTTATTATCCATTTTCGAATGCTTCTACTCTCTTCAATTATTTTTGTCAATAATCATTTTTTTTAAGCCGGATAACATAGTTAGCTATAAAGCTGTTAACCCAACCTCGATTAAGCCTGCATAGTTTAAAAAATTTAACATGGAAAACTCTGTCTACGTGTATTTGTATGCTACTCTATTCGTCATTTTTAACTGAGGAAAAGAGATGCAAGCAACAGTCAAATGGGTCGATGGTGTGATGTTCGTCGGCGAAACTGGCAGTGGTCATGCGGTTGTGATGGACGGCCCACCTGATCATGGTGGACGTAATATGGGTATGCGGCCCATGGAAATGATTTTATTGGGAGTAGGCGGCTGCTCCTCATTTGATGTGGTGCAAATTTTACAAAAAGGCAGAAATAACATAGTTAATTGTGTTGCGGAAATTTCCGCGGAACGGGTTGACGCTGTACCGAGTGTATTTAGCAAAATTCACCTGCATTTTGTCGTTAGCGGTCGTGATTTGAAAGAATCGGCTGTTGAACGGGCAGTGAAATTGTCGGCAGAGAAATATTGTTCTGCTTCCATCATGCTAAGTAAAGCGGGGGTAGAAATTACCCATGATTTTGAAGTTATCGAGGTTTAAGAGTTTTGAATAAGTTGCAATTACACGGCTTTAACAATTTAACAAAGTCACTTAGTTTCAATATATACGATATTTGTTATGCGCCCGCTGAACAACAGCAGACGTACATTGAATACATTGATGAAGCGTATAACGCCGACAAATTGACGCAAATTCTTAAAGATGTTGCCGACATTATCGGCGCGCAAATTCTTAACATTGCCCATCAGGACTATGATCCACAAGGCGCCAGCGTTACCATGCTGATTTCCGAGGGTGATATTCCACCACCTCCCAGCATGAATAGCCAATCACCCGGGCCATTGCCCGAAACAGTTCTGGCACATCTGGATAAAAGCCATATTACTGTTCATACTTATCCAGAGAGCCACCCTGATAACGGCATCAGTACATTCCGAGCAGATATTGACGTTTCCACCTGCGGACGCATTTCGCCTTTAAAAGCACTTAATTACCTGATTCACAGTTTTGAATCCGATGTGGTTATCATGGATTACAGAGTGCGAGGTTTTACGCGTGATATATCCGGCAAAAAGCATTTTATTGATCACAACATTACGTCTATCCAGAACTATATTGCCAAAGACACCCAGGAAATTTATCAAATGATAGACGTGAATGTGTATCAGGAGAATATTTTTCACACCAAAATGATGCTCAAGGAAACCGAGCTGGAAAACTATTTATTTGAGAAAGAAAGCAATCTGACCGATGCTCAAAAAACAGAGATAGAAAAAAAGCTGCGAAGAGAGGTGACCGAAATATTTTATGGTCACAACTATCGGCGAAAAAAAATAAAAGTGGCTGATTAACTGTCTTTATTTCATCGCCTTGATGAAGCAATGTTGCCAAGAATTTATGCTCCCCCTTTGAATAGAATATCAGCAATCATGGTTAGTTGACTATTTGCCGGCTCCTGGTCGAAGCAGCCATTCGCTGCAAGCACCAGAAGCACACACCTTCTACTCATCGTTATATACAAGTATTTTCAAGTTTCAAAAAATTATTATTTCCTGAATGCTTATACGTATTTATACGAATATCTTTTTTTTTGCTCAGTGACTGGATTCCGGCATCCATGCCGGAATGACGGATTTTCGCCGCAGGCTGAAACATCTTGCTAATCAGGACCATTAATGCACCGGTCGCTGATGAACCTTCGTTGGTTATAAAACTGGATGACCGGATTTTGCATGTCTCGATAAAAACGGAACATGCCGAGGAACAAACGGATAAAAAAACGGACAATATAGTTATCGTGAGCGTTTTACGGGTGAATTTAGCCGGACATTAACATTACCGGAACCAGCGGAGGCGGCAAAAATGAATATCTGATACCGTA
>JBBQCU010000441.1:0-3529 GCA_038319065.1 Methylococcales bacterium | reverse complement strand
GTTTATAAAATAAACGACGATAGTAAAACACCTGTAAATATTGCCAGCCATCGCCAGAAAGAGGGATTATCCAGAATGCCAGCTTCAGGAAGTATGGTCCACTTCGTCTGGCAGGATTATTACCAAATGGGCGATGAGCATGTTGATAGTCAACATAAGGATTTATTCGTTTTTGCGGATCAGTTAGTTGCTTCCATAAACAGAGAAGAACTGATTAAAAATAGCCAGTTGATATTTGTGCATGTCAAGGAGCATTTTTTTGATGAAGAAGAGCTGATGGAAAAATCAGGTTTTCGAAACTATAACGGCCATGTGAAGGAACACAATGCCATGCTGGAAAAACTGGCCGAGATGGATCATAAAATAACAAATGATGACTGGAAACAAAACGATATTCAGGAGTTTATGGATAGATGGGGAAAACATATTATTCATTCCGATATAGCATTTAATGTTTACCAGAAAGAACAGGAGCTTGACCCGGTTTAGGCGATTGCCAGTTTTGTATAAAACTTTACTAAACAACCCGAGGAATTAAATCATGAAAACAACAGATGAATACGGTCAAAAACTAGTCGAACTTATTGAACGGAGCGCCAAGATTGATATATTGGTTATGAAATCCCGTCAAGCAGCGGCAGATGTGAAGCAAGAGCTCGAAGAGTTACGAACCAAACAGCGAGAAACCACCCAAATATTACATAAATTAGAAAATTCCGGTAGCAATGCCTGGGAGAATATCGGAGGCGGTGGTTAGTTAGAAGTAAATTAATAGCACATTTATTGTCCATAAAATCAAATGATTATATTAACATAGCCTCCTCCTCGACCTACCCTCTCCCTCTTGAGAGGGTTTTTTTTCTGCACCTAATATGACAACTAAGACAACAAAATACATCTATGTTATGGGTTCAGAATCCGGAGCAGGTAAAAGCACGGTCTGTTTGGGTATTCTGGCACAATTATTAGCGTCCGGTTTTTCGCCTGATCAACTGGCGTATATCAAACCTGTCACACAATGTACTGCAAAACAATCAGTGGGCCTGTATTGTGAACAAGAAAATATTTCTTTTACAGACATAGGCAATCTGATTTTCAGAAAGGGCTTTAGCAAAGATTTCATTAATGGCTTAACAAAGCAGTCAGATGAGTTGTTGGCTGACGTGCTGGCGAACATAGTTAGTATCAGCAGGGGAAAGGAAGTTGTTATTATCGATGGTGTTGGCGATCCTTCAGTGGGAAGCGTAGTGGGTGTATCCAATGTTGACGTGGCGTTATCTCTGCCTTGCAGCGTTATTTTTGTCGGCAGGCCCGGTATCGGCGCGGCCATAGATAATACGGTTTTGTGCGTATCCTTTATGCAAAACAAAGGCCTGACAAATATAGGTATTATCTATAATAAAATTCCGCTTTCGGATTTTGGAGAAATAAAAAAGTATGTAACAAAAAGGTTGCCGGAGTTATTGCCCGAGATAACGTTGCTGGGTTTCATAGGCAAAGATAAAATCCTTGAAAGCCATTTGAAAAATAATGTAAGCGAAGAAATGGCGCAGTGGTTTAGCGCCTATGTTAATGAAAGAACTCTGCTCTGTGACTGGCTTGAATTAAAGATCGAAAATAGTGGTAAAACCTTACTACATTACTCTTTGCTATGAACGAAACGGATTTAGCCCTTTTTCTCGACAGCTTCGAACGTTGCATGCAGAACGACCGATTCATCAAAATCTTCTACGAATTCTTCATTGGCTCCTCCGAAGAGATTGCTGCATTTTTCGTAGGAACAAATTTTGCAAAACAACGCCGGGTTTTAAAAGCATCCTTATATGAAATGGTTGCTGTCTCCGCCAGACGGTCTGCAGATCCTTCAGCTCTCTCGGCTCTTACGCAACGTCACCTCGAACTCAAAGTCCGGCCTCACCATTATGAGCTCTGGATGCAAAGCCTTATTTCGGCTGTCGCAGAATGCGATCCGTACTTTAATCCGGAAATCGCACGTGTTTGGTGTGATGCCTTCCAAGTCGGAATCAATTACATGAAAGCTGCCGCCTGGGAGGAGGGTGCCCGAGAATAGAAAATAAAAAATTAACACAATAAGATTTATAAATTATTTCCAGAGCATGGAAAATTAAACTGAAATGATTTTTTGGCAGAAAATGAGGGGTATATGTCATTGTACAAAGCTTCTGATAAGAGTATTTTAAAAAAACACATTGATTATTAGGAAAATTAGTTGCCTACGTAATTTATTCATGGAGTCTGGAACGATTTGATCCAGTCTTCGGAAGTACCAAACAATCGATTAAATTCGTGCCCGGCAAATCCGGTTTTGGTGACCCGAAAAATATGCGTCTAGCCTTCATCAGTCAGCTGGGTATTAATCCGTTAAGTTCTTGTGGCCGTTTCAGCAGCCCTGATACTCATCAAAGGAGGGTCAAAATCACTACAGTTCAAGAAGTTGCACTACTTAATTGAAAAGTGCTTTTATAACCAAAACAATAATTAAAAGGACTAGATATGCGAATTTTATTAATATCCTCATCGTATAACGGTTTATGCCAACGAGCTCATGTGGAGTTGGAAGCATTGGGCCATGATATTTCGATCACTTTGGCGCTTAATCCCGACGATGTCAGAAAAGGCGTGACTTTTTTCCAGCCCGATTTGATTATTTGTCCGTTTTTAAAAGAAAAAATACCGGAAGATGTATGGGCCAAGCATCATTGTTTCATCATCCATCCGGGCATTAAAGGCGATCGTGGACCCTCTTCACTGGACTGGGCTATCATGAACGGCGAAAAGGAATGGGGGGTCACCGTGTTACAGGCTGTGGAAGAAATGGATGCCGGCGATATTTGGGCATGCGAGACCTTTAAAATGCGGCAAGCCAGCAAGGCCACGATTTATCGCCGTGAAGTGACTAAAGCAGCTATCAAGGCGATGCTGGATGCTGTCAAGCGTGTCGAATCCAAGAGCTTTAAACCCGAGCCGCTTGATTATTCGAAACCCGATGTGCGAGGCATGCTTCGCCCCTTAATGAAGCAGCAAGATCGAAAAATCGATTGGGCCAAAGACCATGTCGCTACCATCATAAAAAAAATTAATGCCGCGGATAGTGCACCCGGCGTATTGGATGTCATCGATAACCAGGAATATTATCTGTACAGTGCCCATGAAGAGAGTCTTTTACAAGGCTGGCAGCCAGGTGCAATCATTGCCCAGCGTCACGGCGCCATTTGCCGGGCGGCTATCGACGGTGCCGTCTGGATATCGCACCTGAAACGCAAAAATATTGTAAAAATACCGTTTTATAAGCGCTTCCTCTCTCACGATAAACAATTCGATTTCAAGTTACCGGCGGCAAAAGTTTTGGGTAGCGTACTCGATGAAACGCCCGAATCGCCTATTGACCCTTTATTCATGGGAACGGAGCTTACGTTTAAGGAAATCTGGTATGAAGAAAAGAATCACGTTGGCTATCTGCATTTCAATTTTCATAATGGTGCGATGTCTACCGCACAATGCCGCCGTT
>JBBQCU010000440.1:0-3541 GCA_038319065.1 Methylococcales bacterium | reverse complement strand
TCGGCGTTGCGGGTGTTATTTGTGCAACAGGAAATCGCCGATAAAACCATAACCATGCTGATAGGCGCCATGCAAGAATTGTCGATGGGTGATCCCGGAATTTATAAAACCGACATTGGCCCTGTCATAGACAGAGCTGCGTTGGCCCCATTAAATACTCATATTGAAAAAATGCAGCGTGAAGCGAAGCTGCTCTATCGGCTGCCTTTAGATGAAAGTTTGAGACAGGGTAATTTTTTTCCACCGAGTCTGATAGAAATAAACGCGTTATCACAACTCAAGCAGGAAGTCTTCGGTCCGGTATTGCATTTAATTCGTTATAGCGCGTCAGAACTTGGCCAGGTTATTGGTGCAGTCAATGCAACCGGATACGGATTAACACTGGGAATACACAGCCGGATTGATGCCAACATTCAAACTATCCGGCAAAGAATAAAAGCCGGCAATATTTATATCAACCGGAATATGATTGGGGCTGTCGTCGGCGTACAACCTTTCGGTGGCATGGAACTCTCCGGTACCGGTCCCAAAGCCGGCGGTCCCGGTTATTTGAGACGCTTTGCCATTGAACAAACTGTCACGACAAATACCTCCGCTATTGGCGGTAATGCCGGATTATTGATCAAGGATTTACGTTAATTGGAAGCTGCCCATGCAAAAAAACCTGTTACGCCTTTATCCTCAACCCGGAGAAAAAAGTACCATTACAGGACTGTATCTTGCACATCAAGTACATAAACTGGGCGTAGCGGATTCACCCTTTGTTTACGCCAACTTCCTGTCCAGTCTGGACGGACGCATTGCTTTGGAAGATGTTTCTCAAAACACAACCTATATCCCCAAACATTTAACAACAGCCTCTGACTTCCGGCTATTTATGGAATTGCATGCGCAGGCAGACTGCCTCATTACACATGGCGGTTATATGCGGGCACTGGGTGAAGGCCGCCTGGGGAATATATTACAAGTCAGGGATAAAGATCTTGTTGAATGGCGCTATAACAATGGTTTAAAAGCTCAGCCTGCCGTGGTTATTGCCAGCGCCAGCCTGAATTTCCCAATCCACAAAAGCCTCAAGGAACATGAACAAACGGTTTATATAGCCCCCGGAAAAAATGCTGATCCGGATCGCATCCGCTACTGGCAGAATTTGGATTACCCCATTCTTATTACGGGCGCGAATCGAATGGTTCAGGGCGCACCTTTGATTCATGAACTGCGCAGCTTAGGTTATAAATGTATTTACCTGATTGCCGGACCGCAAATGCTGGACACAATCGTCAGGGAAAAACAGTTATCCCGGTTATACCTGACCATTACTCACCAACTAATAGGCGGCAAGGATTTTCGTACATTACTCACGGGCGGTATGCTTGGACCGGAAGGTAACCTGATACTCAAATCAATTTATTACGAATCATACTTACCACCCGGATCTGGTCAGTTTTTCATGCAATTCGACTTGATCCCAAAAATTTAATAGGCTTACTGAATCCAATGAGTTTTGAGTTTTGATGCCGGCTTAATACCACAAATATTGGCGTTCAATGTATAAAAATACGGCTATTCGCTTAAAGCCATGATCAAGATGGTTATTTTTATGAATCATGTTAAAGAGGAAATTAGTTATGAGTAACCTGACAAGTAAAACGTGTGAAGTATGCAGAATGGGTGCACCATTGGCGAGCCAGGAAGAAATCAACGAATTTATGCCGCAATTACAGGGCTGGGAGCTTATTGAAATAGATGGTATGAAGCGCTTAAAGAAAACATTCAAGTTCGATAACTTTGAAGATGCCTTATCATTTACGAATAAAATCGGTGCATTATGCGCGCAAGAAGGCCACCATCCGGCAATTTTAACAGAATGGGGCAAAGTGACTGTGACCTGGTGGTCTCATAAGATAAACGGATTACATGTTAATGATTTTATTATGGCGGCCAAAACCGACACTTTAGTTTAGCGACATTTCATAGCCTCAGCGAAGTTCGCCTTAGAACGCTTCAACAATGGCTTTCATCACGCCGCATTTCTGCCGCATAGCCACATAAACGTATTGGACCGCCCAAGCATGATGCTACGCCTAAAGTTTGTAATATAGCTATTAAAAAACACGTAAAAAGATGATTTATAAGATCAATAACCTGCAATGTATTTTTGCTGGACAAACGATAGAAACGTTTGTCCACGCGGGCTGCTGTAGCCGAGAGTTAGGCGGCGAGCCAATCTTACGATAGAATATGCAGAGTAACGCTTATTCCACATTACGTTGCTTGGATTTCCACAACGTTTATGGGTGTAGGGGGCATATACCTCCAGGTTTTATGGCATCATCTTGGGATCAGTATTCCAATCGGTTTCACACTATGCGTACAAACATAACGATAGAATCCGCCGTTTTTTTTTCAGCAGGTCTTTCATCTGCCGTTACGTCAAACCGAAGGCTTTATGAATGGCTTGCCCGTATCATGAAAGTTGACATCACAATTCCTGACTTGCGATCGATGAAAATCATCAAATCTTGCGATGCACAAGTGATCATTCCGCCGCATAAGACAACCGTTGTTTCAAGTGCCGGCGACACATGGCAAATAAAGCCATGGAACCGCAATAAAAATGAATATGAAAATTCGCGTTATTATTAAAAAATTATCAAATCCTCGCGTCAGAAGGCGATTAAAAATTGGCCTCTCTGTTTGGGGTGGCGTGATTATGATTGGCCTGATATTTAAGCTTGGCTATGATATTGGTTATTTTGACGCGCAATCGCTTGAAAATGAAAAAAACGCTGAGCTACCTATCAAGCATCAAGTGCTGACAATGGAATCTGCTCAGCGTATTGTTTCTGGTGCGCTAAAAGAAGACCCTACTAATCCAAAAACAATTGTGGATCAAATTATAGATAACAATCATAAACTTTCAAGCATTATTATAGAAAACAATAGGCAAAAAAAAATTGCTTGGATTATAGATATGCGTTTGTTTTTTACCAACGATCTATTCAATGACGAAGGTTATAATTTAACCGAAGGTATTGAGCATCAACACAATATCAATCGTGGTGATCATTGATTGCTCGTAACAGGACTAGCGATGACTGGCTTTTCCTTTGCAATAAAACCGGACAACTCTATTTGTTGCTAACATCACGGCAGATAAAGCTTCCCCCCCACCCACAATCCTGTTACGGTGAATTGATTAATGAGCGCTATGTCATCCACTTTTCGGGAGCAATTATGCAGACAATTCAATGGAATAATTTCACCATTCAAACCGACTTCCACCCGGCGCAACCAATGTCTTCACAGCCAGGTCTGGCACCGGCATACAACCAATGGAATCCGCAAAACGTGCAGGTGGTCAATGGCAATTTGCTGCTTTCCTTGCAGCGTAATTCCATCGTGTCTTGGCGGGGACAGCCAGTGTGGGCGGCGGCAGAAGCCGTGGTCTTGTCTGCATTGAATTATGGTGTGTATTGTTGCTCGTTCAAGGTGACCGATGGCAATGGCAATCTGGCGTGGTCGCAATTTGATACCACTA
>JBBQCU010000439.1:0-3565 GCA_038319065.1 Methylococcales bacterium | reverse complement strand
GATGCCGTCAATTGATTTGATCAGAATGGTCAGTTCAGGCACCGAAGCCACGATGAGCGCTATTCGGTTAGCCAGAGGCTATACGGGCCGGGATAAAATCGTTAAATTCGAAGGCTGTTATCACGGGCATTCCGATTCATTATTGGTTAAAGCCGGCTCCGGCACTTTGACTTTAGGCGTTCCCAGTTCACCGGGTGTGCCCGCAGCTGTTGCAGCCGACACCATTACCTTAACGTATAACGATAGCGAGTCGGTCAAAACGTTATTTGCGGAAATAGGCGAACAAATCGCCTGTATTATTGTTGAACCGGTTGCGGGTAATATGAATTGCATCCCACCGGTGCCGGGTTTTCTGGAAACCTTGCGCCAAGTTTGCGACCACTATAACAGTGTGCTGATTTTTGATGAAGTAATGACGGGGTTTAGGGTAGGGCTTAATGGTGCGCAAGGGGTTTATAATATCAATCCCGACTTAACTACACTGGGTAAAGTTATCGGCGGTGGTATGCCGGTCGGGGCTTTTGGCGGGAAACGTACAATTATGGAACAGCTTGCCCCGCTGGGACCGGTTTATCAGGCGGGTACATTATCCGGTAATCCTGTTGCCATGGCTGCCGGACTGAAAACACTGGAATTAATTGACCAGCCCGGTTTTTATGAAGCGTTGACTGCAAAAACCGAAAAACTGACTGCCCGCATGAAAGAGCGTGCCCGTCAAGCCGGTATTGCCTTGACCACCAATAGCGTGGGCGGTATGTTCGGCCTGTTTTTCAGCGCAGAGCAGCAAGTGACGAGCTTCGCCCAGGTTATGCAATGTGATCAGGCATTATTTAAACGCTTTTTTCATGCCATGCTGGATGCCGGGGTTTATCTGGCGCCTTCGGCGTTTGAAGCCGGTTTTGTTTCAGCTGCGCACAGTGATGAAGACCTGGATAAAACGCTGGATTGTGCAGAAATCATATTTAATCGTTTGTAACTCAATCAGAAAGTGGATTTTATAAACAATTTACCGCCCCTGGTATTGGTCTTTATCGGTTTATTGGCAGGCGCATTATTGATGCGCCTGCTCGATAGCAAGGATAAGACCACTATTGCAAAACTCTCAACCGATCTTGCTGTATCGATAGAAAAATTGAAGCAGTTTCAAGACAAGGAGTCTGAATTCAGGCAGTTGCAACAACTCTATATAGAAACCAAAACCAAAAATGCCGAATTGCAAACTCGCATGCATGAGCAGTTAAAAAACGCCGAGGAAAAATTGGCTTTATTAAAGGATGCCGAGACCCGGCTGAATAACCAATTTGAAAATCTGGCCGGTAAAATTTTCGACGAACGCAACCGGCAATTTACCGAACACAATAAAACCAGTCTGGACCATATCGTTAACCCGTTGCGCGAGCAGTTGGGCGAATTCAAGCAACGCATAGAAACCGTTTACGACAATGAAAACAAAGACCGCATTTCGTTGCGCGAGGAAATTATCTCGTTAAGGCGTGATACTGCGCAAATGAACCAGGAAGCCCTTAACCTGACCCGTGCTTTAAAAGGTGATAAAAAAACCCAGGGCAACTGGGGAGAAATGATACTTGAAACCGTACTGGAGAAATCGGGACTGCGAAAAGGCATAGAGTACGAAACACAGGGCGCATTCCGGGATGAAAATAACGCACTGTTCAAGCCGGATGTGATCGTCCGTTTACCGGAAGACAAGGATATTATCATTGATTCCAAAGTCTCGTTGCTGGCATATGAACGGCACTGTTCAACCGAGGATGACGCAGAACGTATCACCGCGTTAAAGGATCACACCGAGGCGGTGCGAACCCACATTAAAAGCTTGAGCAGCAAAGATTACTCCGGACTGAAAGGCTTGCGATCCCTGGATTTTGTGTTGTTATTCATGCCTATTGAAGCCGCCTTCATCGCCGCTTTTCAGGCCGATGAACGCTTATTTACCGATGCCTTTGAACATAAAATTATCGTAGTCACCCCCACCACTTTACTGGCAACGCTACGCACAATCGAAAATATCTGGCGTTATGAGCGCCAGAACGAAAATGCCAGAGCGATAGCCGATAAAGCCGGCATCGTTTATGACAAAATACGCGGCTTCGTAGAAGACCTGGATAAACTGGGTAAACAATTAAGCACCGTTCACACGACTTATGATGGTGTTATGAATAAATTAACCCAGGGCCATGGCAATTTGATCCGTCAGGCGAGCAGTTTTGTTGATCTGGGCGTCAAGATTAAGAAAGCCATTCCCAAAAGTATGACTGAACAGGCGGGGATTGAGACTGACGAGAGATAAAAAGAAGGCACTTAATAGCTTAAGTGCCTTTTGAGGAGTAACACACAGGAGAGAACAAGCGTGTATAATTTAATAAGCAGCTATTATGCCAACATCCTATACGCCCATATCCATTAAGGTATCACGCTTTGTCGATAGTGTTTTTGTTTATGGTTACACTCTTTTTTGCTCTATTTTTAAGCAGTAATAGCTGCAACAGCATGCTAATTTGGTGCAAGTTTAAGCTGAGTTAGTGTGAAGGGACACTCCTTTACTGTATCGGTCTTCGCGCCTCGCGAAACCAGATCCGGTATTGCTCCATTTTCGCGTGCTGTTCCGCTGGCGCATGACGGCGGCAGGTGGAATATTCCTCCGTACCCGGCTTCGCGCCCCAACGCATTTCGGCGCAGTCGTTGGGATTATAAGTCATTTCATAGGCGGGCTTTCGTGCCAGCACCTCAGCCAGGGAAAGCTCCCACGGGCTGCCGTCCGTGCGCGTATAACGGATGCTGCGTTCCTGGATGCGCCTGGCGTGATACTGCTCAATCTCGGCCTTGGCCTCTTCGGGACTTCTGCCGTTCAACACGAACAATTCGGGGTGGCGCACGATCTTCTCGGGCAAGCTGTTCAGCACATTGATGGCGATGATGAGACGCATGTCGCGGGAGGGCGTGGAGTAATCCTCCCAAGGACCGATGGTCTGGAAAATCGCCGCGCCGCCAGGCATGGGAATGACACCGCCGGGGTGCTTGCGGAAATATGCTTCGCCGTTGTCCACCGAGGTCACGCGGGTCTCGATTTGCTCCACCAAGGCGTCCAGGGTGGCTTCGTAAGCTTGCAAGGGCTCAAGGCCGCTGGGATTGATGAGCTTCGCTAGCTTGGCGTAGAAATCGCCGGGGGAGAGATGATCTTGTTCCAGGGAAAAGGGTACGAAGCCGGGGTTATCAGCCAATTCTTCATTGGAGAGTATCCTCAAACCGCCCGAGGCGATGCGGACCAAAGGGCGGAAAGTCTTGAAGCCAGGTCCTGCGTTGGCGACGTTGGCGAACAGGAAAGTGCCTTCCCAGAAGCGCTTGCGGGTGACCGAGTTGTCGGGCTGGGCATCGACGGCCAGCAAGATACCAGGGCGGCCCGCGGTCTGCGGTACCCATTCAACCAGCACCAGCACATGGCCGTAGGGATCGGCATAGACTGTCCCCGGCCAAAGTGTCTCACGGCTGAGAGGGATGGGATACAGATCCGTGGACTCGTCCTCAAGCCCGGTTCGCGCCGACC
>JBBQCU010000438.1:0-3577 GCA_038319065.1 Methylococcales bacterium | reverse complement strand
GCATAGTGTTGCAGCATTTCAGGGGTATCGTGTTCAGGGTTAAAGCTTAACGTTATTAGTCGTAATTGTGCCGCCAG
Organism: Methylococcales bacterium; assembly: GCA_038319065.1. GTDB lineage: Bacteria > Pseudomonadota > Gammaproteobacteria > Methylococcales > Methylomonadaceae > Methylobacter_C. The sequence continues at coordinate 3,500 of JBBQCU010000438.1, read as the reverse complement.
CTCCGGTTCTTTTTTCAGACGGTTTTTAATTTTATGCAATACTGCTGTCGCTAACGGGCAGCCGTTGACATCGCTACAGGTTGAATAAATAAAACTAAGCAGGACGACTTTATCACCCATTAAGCTGTTTAATGTTAAGGCGTTGCCTTGCGTATCAAGCACTTTACCGTCACCTGCATGACCCAATACCGGAAGTGTGTACGATCCTGGTTCCGGTGCGGAAAATTCCAGAGTTCCATAGCCGGGTGCAAGTATTTGCTGTTGCGCTGGTGGTGAGGTTTCTGCTTGAGAGTAGTCAATTGCATAAACACTCAGTATCACAAGAAGTATGTTCAGGAATTTTAGTTTGTTCATAGAACCTCAAGTGGATAGAAAAGTCATGGGCATCTTTCATGATAGCTGTGTTTTTTTTTCGTTCAGGCGATTTATTGGGGAGTTGTGCTTCTGTCAGTAAATCTGCTGTTTCCAAAGCAACCAGAGATTCTATCTTTTACATTAGCTTGTCAATATGTTTTTGAACTTACCTTAATGCTGAGTTTTGTTCTGTACGGATTCTTGAATTATGCAATATTCAACCCCACTGTTATTTCGTCCAGTCAATAACTGCCTGAACATTACGCTATTTGGGCAAAATATATAAATGCCGGGTGTTTTATCTGTAAATAAAACACTAGACGGTATATAATCGAACGTTTTGATTCAATCATTTACTAAATTCACACCGGAAAAAAACATGCTGGGTAAGCTAGTTAGATTTGTTGTAGGGAGCCGTAACGACAGGCTGGTAAAGAAGAAAAAGAAGCTGGTCAAGAAGATCAATGCCTTGTCTTCGCAGTACGAAAAATTATCTGATGAGGCGTTAAAAGCAAAAACTCAGGAATTTCGTGATCGTCTGGTGCAAGGTGAAAAACTCGATACCCTGATTCCGGAGGCGTTTGCAGCAGTCAGAGAAGCGTCTTCGCGAGTATTTGGCATGCGTCATTTTGATGTGCAGCTAATTGGCGGCATGATACTTCATGACGGTAAAATTGCGGAAATGAAAACCGGTGAGGGTAAAACCCTGATGGCAACATTGTCCGCCTATTTAAATGCCTTACCGGGACGCGGTGTACATGTTGTTACGGTAAATGATTACCTGGCCAAGCGCGACTCTGAATGGATGGGCCGGCTTTACTCTTTTCTGGGGATGACGACGGGCGTCATCATCAGCCAAATGGAGCATGCGCCAAGGCGTGAAGCTTATGCAGCAGATATTACTTACGGAACAAATAACGAATTTGGCTTTGATTACCTGCGTGACAACATGGCTTTTAGCCTGGAGCAAAAAGTCCAGCGCGATTTAAGCTTTGCCATTGTTGATGAGGTGGATTCTATTCTTATCGATGAAGCGAGAACACCGCTGATCATTTCCGGGCCGACTGAAGAAAGCACTGAAATCTATATTAAAGCCAATGAAATCATACCGTTTCTGACCAGGCAGGAGGAGGGCGATGAGCAACCTGGCGACTATACGGTTGATGAAAAGATACGCCAGGTCTATTTGACCGAAGCAGGTCATGAGCGGATTGAGCGCTTAATGCTTGAGCATGGCTTGATGGCTGAAGGAACCAGCCTATATGATGCCTCTAATATTCGCCTGATGCATTATCTGAATGCTTCATTACGTGGACATGTATTATTCAAGAAAGACGTTGATTACATCGTCGCCAATAATGAAGTTATTATTGTTGATGAGTTTACCGGCCGGATAATGCCGGGACGCCGCTGGTCTGAAGGCTTGCATCAGGCTATTGAAGCAAAAGAACATGTCACTATTAACAGTGAAAACCAGACGCTGGCTTCCATTACCTTCCAGAACTATTTTCGCCTGTACGACAAACTTTCAGGCATGACCGGTACTGCCGATACTGAAGCGTTTGAGCTGAACAAGATTTATGGTCTTGAAGTCGTCGTTATTCCAACGCATCGCCCCATGATTCGCAAGGATTTGGGTGACATGGTTTACCTGACCGCCGATGAGAAATATATTGCGGTTGCGAATGATATTAAAGACTGTGTCAACCGTCAACAGCCTGTTTTAGTGGGTACTACCTCCATTGAAAACTCCGAGCGGCTTTCTGCCTTATTGAAAAAACAGGGTATCCAACACGAAGTGCTTAATGCCAAACAACACGAACGTGAAGCCCATATTATTGAACAAGCGGGTATGCCGGGCGCAGTCACAATCGCTACCAATATGGCTGGCCGTGGTACTGATATTGTATTGGGCGGTAATCTGGATGCAGAATTAAGAGCTTTAGGCGAAGATGCCAGTGAAGCTGATAAAGAACAAGTGCGCGGAGCTTGGCTGGACAGGCACAATCAGGTGCTAGCCAATGGCGGTTTGCATGTTATTGGTTCAGAGCGACATGAATCGCGCCGTATAGACAATCAATTAAGAGGCCGTTCCGGCCGGCAGGGTGATCCGGGTTCGACACGTTTTTACCTGTCCCTGCAAGATGATTTGATGCGTATTTTTGCATCCGACCGTGTGGCTGGTTTAATGAAAAAGCTGGGCATGGGTGATGGTGAGGCGATAGAACATCCCTGGGTAACCCGGTCTATTGAAAATGCGCAACGCAAGGTTGAAGGGCGCAATTTTGACATCCGTAAAGAAATCCTGGCTTATGATGATGTCGCTAATGATCAGCGTAAAGTTATCTACGCTCAGCGTAATGAGCTGATGGCGGCCAAGGAAATTTCCGAAATTATCACGGCCATACGCGAAGATGTTGTCAATAATGTGATTACCCAGTATATCCCGCCGAAAACCATGGTTGAGCAATGGGATATAAAAGGACTGGAAGAGCATATCCAGCAGGAATTTAATGTTCAAATTCCCGTACAAAAAATGCTCGATGAAGACCATAAGTTGCAGGAAGCATCCTTGCGGACCCGCATTATTGATATTCTGGAACAGAACCATAAAGAAAAAGAACAGCAGATCAGTAAGGAAGTCTTACAACATTTTGAAAAATCAGTCATGCTGCAAGTTCTGGATACCAGTTGGAAAGAACATCTGGCGGCGATGGATTATTTACGTCAGGGTATCCATTTTAGAGGTTATGCGCAAAAAGATCCCAAGCAGGAATACAAACGCGAAGCCTTTGAAATGTTCACCAGTCTGCTGGAGCATATCAAATATGAAGTGATAGGCATCCTGTTCAAAGTCCAGGTCCGCCAGGAAGAAGATGTTCAGGCTATTGATGAGCAAATGCAAGCGCCAAGAGAAATGCGCTTTGAACATGCGGCAGCACCCGCACTGGATGATTTTGATGAATCAAAGGTTGTTGAAGAAGAAAAAGTGCCGGAACAACCCTTTGTGCGTGCAGGTAATAAAGTAGGGCGTAATGACCCCTGTCCTTGCGGTTCAGGAAAAAAGTACAAGCAATGTCATGGTAAGTTAAGCTAGACGTTATTTTCAGGATTTAGACCTGTCAGGTTTTAAAAACCTGACAGGT
>JBBQCU010000437.1:0-3580 GCA_038319065.1 Methylococcales bacterium | reverse complement strand
CGTAACGGACGCGACTCTAATGCGAAACGCTTGGGTGTCAAGCGCTTCGGTGGAGAGTTGGTGACAGCTGGGAACATAATTGTTCGTCAACGTGGAACTCGATTCCACGCAGGTGATAATGTAGGCTGCGGAAAAGATCATACCTTGTTTGCTACTGCTGATGGTAAAGTGGTTTTTCAGGTTAAAGGCCCTAAAAGCCGTAAATTTATCAGTATTGTTGCTGCATAAAATTTAACATTTATGTAGTCCGGGTTTGCGTAAGGTAACCCGGCAGCTCTAAAAAAGCTCCGTCCCTTAATGGCGGGGCTTTTTTTGTTTTTACCGGTTGGTTTTTTAAGTTTGGCGGCGTGTAAGTTATGAGATTTGTTGACGAGGCGGAAGTTCTTGTAGAGGCGGGTGATGGCGGCAATGGTACTATTGGCTTCCGGCGTGAGAAATATATTCCCATGGGCGGTCCGGATGGCGGTGATGGCGGTGATGGCGGCAGCGTCTATCTGATTGCTGTGGAGAATGTGAACACTCTGGTGGATTTTAGATACCATGCCGTGCATAGAGCTCAGCGCGGACAAAATGGCATGAGCCGCAATTGCACGGGTAGAAAAGGGGAAGATTGTTATGTGCCGGTTCCGCTCGGAACAAAAGTGTCTGATGCGGAAACCGGAGAGGTTATCGGTGATTTAACCAGGATTGGTGAAACGCTACTGGTTGCTAAAGGCGGATTTCATGGCCTTGGCAACACCCGCTTTAAAAGCAGTATCAACAGGGCGCCGCAGAAAGCCAGTAAAGGTACTGAAGGCGAGCATCGCTTACTTTTTCTGGAACTGACGTTAATTGCCGATGTCGGCTTATTGGGAATGCCTAATGCCGGTAAATCAAGCTTGATACGTGCCGTATCATCAGCAACACCTAAAGTCGCTGATTATCCTTTCACTACCTTGCACCCGAATTTGGGCGTGGTCAGTGTTGATGATTTGCGCAGCTTTGTTATAGCCGATATTCCGGGCGTTATTGAAGGTGCTGCGGAAGGCGCCGGGCTTGGTTTGCAGTTTCTCAAGCATTTATCGCGTACAGGTTTATTGCTGCATCTGGTTGACGTGCAGCCTTACGAGAGTATGGATACGCCCGTACAGGCGGCCAGGAAAATTATTCATGAAGTCGAGAAATGGAGTGATGATTTGGCTCATAAGCCGCGTTGGCTGGTGTTGAATAAAATTGATCGATTGCCGGCTGAAGAAGTGGAAGAACATTGTCAGGCGATTGTTGAAGAATTGGGCTGGACTGCTCCCGTTTTTAAAATCGCGGCAATTAATGGCGATGGTACGAGAGAGTTAATGTTTGCCATCATGAACTTTTTGGAAGAACAGCGGCGGAAAGACAGTGAGCAGGAATGATTTTGCAAAAGTTAAGCGAGTTGTTGTCAAGATAGGCAGCGCTTTACTGACTAAAGGTGGACAAGGGCTTGATAAAGCCGCCATCACTGCCTGGGTCAGGCAAATGGCGGGTTTAAGACAGCAGTCAATTGATGTGGTGCTGGTTTCTTCGGGTTCAGTGGCTGAGGGTATGAGCCGTTTGCGCTTGAAAGTAAGGCCAAAGACCTTGCATGAATTACAGGCGGCAGCATCAGTCGGTCAAATGGGCTTAGTGCGGGTTTTTGATGATAATTTTCAGCAACATGGTTTACATGCTGCGCAAGTATTATTGACGCATGATGACCTATCTAACAGGCAACGTTACTTGAATGCACGCAGCACCTTGTTGACCTTGCTAAAGTTTGGTGTAGTGCCGGTTATCAATGAAAATGATGCCGTTGCCACCGAAGAAATTCGCTTTGGTGATAATGATACCTTGGCGGCATTGGTTGCCAATTTGGTTGAGGCTGAGCTACTGATCATTCTGACCGATCAAAAAGGCTTGTTTACAGGTGACCCCGGTTTGTATCCGGATGCACAATTAATTTCCGAGATTAGTGTTAATGATAACCGGCTGGAAAAAATGGCGGGTGACAGTCGTAGCGGGCTGGGCCGGGGAGGCATGTTCACTAAAGTCCGTGCTGCACGATTGGCAGCCAGGTCAGGTGCAGCCACGGTAATTGCGGCAGGTGTGGTTGATGACGTGATCACTGCGGTCATGTCCGGTGTTGATCTGGGAACCTATTTTGTGCCCGATATAGAGCCTTTTGTGGCACGGAAACGCTGGCTTGCGGGGCAGTTGCAAGTTAAAGGACAACTGGTTCTGGATGCAGGCGCGGTTAGGGTATTGAAAAGTGACGGCAAAAGCCTGCTCGCTGTCGGTGTAAAAGCTGTTTCAGGTCAGTTTGAGCGCGGCGAGTTGGTATCTTGCAGGGATGAAAGCGGCTTGGAGATTGCCCGTGGACTTATCAATTACGGCAAGATGGATGCGCAATTAATTGCGGGAAAGAGCAGTTTGGAATTTGAGAAAATTCTGGGTTATGCAGATGATTCGGAAATGATACACAGGGATAATATGGTGTTGATATGAGATTCGAGGCTAAAGGTACAAGGTTCAAGTCTTGTAGGGCACCCATAGCGCACCATTGACAATGCCCAGGACTAGCCCTTCGACATAGCTCTGGACAGGCCCTTGGGTATGGCTCAGGACAGGCTTCGTGGTTAATTAATCAAGCGGTGTACTATGCAATCTTCTGAAAAAATTAATTCGGCACAGTTCCTGGAGCACCAACTACAGGAAGTTATTACCCTGCTGGAAAAACAACAGCTGGAAAGATCGCTGGTTCAAAGAGGCCCTGCAGCCAATCACGAACTGATAGAGGCGATGCTGCAAAATCAGCATCAAGCCCGTCTTCAGGAAAAGTTTGCAGTTTTGCATCCCGCGGATATTGCCTTTATTCTCGAATCGCTGCCCCTGGACCAACGCCAGACGGCATGGGATGCGATTAAAACTCTACATGAAGGACAAGTGTTGCTGGAAGTTTCCGATGCGGTCCGGCAAACGCTCATTTCAGGCATGGAAGCGGAAGAGCTGGCAACAGTCGCCGGCAAATTAAACACCGATGAAATTGCGGACCTTGCAGCAGACCTCCCCAAGAGAACTATGCTGAAGATTCTCAGGTCGTTGAACAGCAAGGAGCGCAAGCATTTAAATGCCATTTTGTCTTATCAGGAAAACCAGGTCGGCGCACTGATGGATTTCGGCATGATTACTATTCGGGAAGATCTCAATTTAAAAGCCATCATCGCTTATATCCGCAAACTGGGTAAATTACCCAGTCACACCGATAAACTGTTTGTGGTAGATCAGCACGATAAAGTCCAGGGCATATTGCCATTGCAGCGCTTATTGACGCATCTCCCCTCCCAGCATGTTGCCGATGTGATGGTGACTGATTTTGTCCGATTCGAGGTTGATCAGGAGGCCGCCGAAGCAGCACGCGCATTTGAGCGTTATGACTTGATCTCTGCGCCGGTCGTCGATGAGGAGGGTAAGCTCCAGGGACGGCTTTGTGTCGATAATATACTGGATTTTATCCGCGAAAAAACCGATGAAGATCTGCTTAGTCAGGCAGGCGTCGGGGAAGAAGAAGACTTATTTTCCAGTGTCT
>JBBQCU010000436.1:0-3603 GCA_038319065.1 Methylococcales bacterium | reverse complement strand
CGTTCGTCCATGGTGGGAAGTGTCAGGTTGAATTTGCCAAACTGTATTAAAAGTTACAAGGCTGCCTAATTCAGCTACAACTCCTAGTGAAAAACTGTGGCTATGTACGCCAGCGCACAGAAAAATTCTTAACAACTTTCTATTATTGGAATGTAATTGATTCATTGGCTCACAGGAATCAGTCCAATTTTTTATCCAGGAGAATATGATGACCCAAGCACAAACGAAAGACCAAGAAGCAACTAAAAACCAAGAGACAGCGAAAGGCCAGGAAACAACGAAAGAACAAGAAATGGAAGCTAGCAAGAAATACGCGATAACGCAGGGTCTTAAAAAGTAATCGGGACCGAAGTCGCAACCAGGTTCACAGACAAACATCAAGACGGCGGCGCGGGTTCTCATCTCTAATATTGTGTGTTGTCATCGTCAACCTTAAAACTCAATCAGGTCTTACAAATGACTATTGTTAAGGGAAAAAGTGGATACAGCAATGGCCGTCCTGTGGGTATAAAGTCAAAATAGACATTAGCCAGAAATCGAGCGCAATAGTTTTTGACGCTATTGGAAGGCATGCTATGAAGTCAACGCTTAACTTCAGGACTCCGGCCTGAAGCCGTTCTGCAATCTTGTCAGCGAGTTATTAGTCAATAGCTGGCTGCTTAAAACAATAGTTAATTTTAATTTAGAAGCTACAAAATGATTTTTTTTATAGAAGAAAGCGGTACTCGCGCTTTTGATGACGGTGATGATTTAATGGAATCGCTGGGCAACACAAGAACCGGCATAAATTTTGTGATGGTAGATGGGCAAGGCACTTTAATTGGTACTGGTTCAGATGACAAGTCATTGATGAAATCCATGCAGCTGATAAAACCGCCTGGAGAGATTGATCCTTTAATGAAAACCACACCTATGCGTAAAGCTGTTGTGTCAGCGTCAACTAAACCAAGCACAATACAGAAGAGTGAGGGTGAGTTTGATCAAATTTTTGCGGAACTTGACGTGCTAATCGCGGGCTGATTACCTGACAAGCAGGTAAGGCTTTAAACGCCATCAATTAATAATTAACTATGGCACGCACCCTTTTGGTGGTTGACAATCTTTCTGACTGGGCTCCCTATTACCCGAGTGAGCAGTTAACAACCTTTGAAGACTATCTCGCGACTGAGCTGATTGCATCTGATCAGCGCGTACGGGTTATCAATTTGTGCCGCAGTTATTGCTACCTGTCTGACGGTTATTATTGCTCATTACTGGCAGAAGCAAGAGGCCATCATGTCATACCCTCAGTTAAAGTGCTCAGTGACTTAGACCGGGAGAAACTATACCGGCTGCATTTAGAAGATTTATCTCAAGCCTTGTCAAAAGCCGGTAAAAGCCAGTACCTTCAAACTAAAATTACCCTCCACAGCTATTTTGGCACCTCCCCGGAACCCGCTTTTCAAGAGCTGACGCGTATCCTGTTTGAACGCTTTTCCTGCCCGGTGTTGGAAATCACCCTCCAGTATTTTCCCACAGTAAATAAGTGGGAAATTAGCGAATTGCAGGCGATCTCGCATCATAGTTTAGATGAAGCCGCTGAAACCCATTTTGCGGCAGCCCTGGATAAATTCAGCAAAAAAGTCTGGCGCAAGGATCGTCCGAAGAAATCCTCTCGCTTCGACCTTGCCGTGCTCATCAATCCTGAAGAAAAAATGCCGCCCAGCAACCGCGGCGCCGTTAAAAAATTCATTGCCGCTGGAAAACAACTTGGCATCGACGTTCAACTTATTTCGCCGCAACATTACGCGCGTTTACCGGAATTTGATGGCCTCTTTATCCGCGAAACCACCGGTATTAACCATCATACCTATCGTTTTTCTAAAAAGGCCGAAGCCGAAGGCTTGGTGGTGATTGATGACCCCACCTCCATGCTCCGTTGCACCAATAAAATTTATCTGGCGGACTTATTTCGCACCCATCGGGTACCTGCTCCCAAAACCTGGCTGCTGCATAAAGATAACGCCGCACATTTGGACAATCTCGAAAAATCCACAAACTTCCCCATTATCATTAAAATTCCCGACAGCTCTTTTTCACGCGGCGTAGTCCAGGTTCATAATCGCCAAGAGCTAGACGTAAAAGTCGCTGAGTTATTTAAACAATCCGCATTGTTACTGGCGCAGGAATTTTTGTACACCGATTTCGACTGGCGGATTGGCATTCTTAACCATCAAGCCCTGTATGCCTGCCGTTACTACATGGTGAAAAACCATTGGCAAATTTATCGCTACGGCGGCAATAAAGTGGCTATGGGTAAATTTGATACCTTGCCGACGTTTGAAGTCCCTAAAGCAGTTTTAGAAGCCGCCTTAAAGGCCACGCAGCCCATCGGCAACGGCTTATACGGTGTCGATGTCAAAGAAAAAGACGGCAAAGGCTTTGTCATTGAAGTCAATGACAATCCCAGTATCGACCGGGGTGTTGAAGACCTTTATCTGGGTGATGAGTTGTATCATCTCATTATGGCTGAATTCTTGCGTCGTATGGAAAACCGTCGTAAAGGTAATAAAAAGTTATACCTCACACATCAACAACGGCCCAGTGGCTGCTGAAGAACGGCCAAGCTTTATTATAAACTGATCAACCGGAGGGTGGAACGAACTTAATCGGGAATTATTCGAGCTTAAGCCGCTGGCAAACAGTTTGGCAGACCACCAGCGCTAATGGTGGAACGTGTTGCAGTAGAAGGACGACTAAATTGGCGGTTTTAGTCAAAAATACCCAAGAGCGAACGCCGCTCCAAGCCACGCGGCAAGGATAACCAGAACCAATCCAGGGATGATCGCGCTGATAAACCGCCAGTTCCCGCTTAGGATGGCAAGTACGATCTTCGTGATGGTGTTTGTCGTCAGGCTCGTAAGGATGGGCAACACGGCTTCGTTCACGCTGAGTTTCCCGGCTGCCACAAGGGACGCAACTGCGACAGCCGCAGAATGGGTATCGGCGAAGCCGGCAATCGCTGCGGCAGCAATGACACCCTCTTTGCCCAACCACTGTTGAAGAGCGGCGGCGAGCAACATGACGGCTGAAACAGTCGCAGCGAAGAGCAAGGCTGTTTTGAAACTGAATGGTTGCCCCAGGTTAACAGCGTCCGGCGCTTTTTGACGCAGGGCTATTAGGGTAAAAAGCACGCCATAGGCCGCTGCGGTAACGCCGGCGCAAACCAGCGGCAGCCATAGCGCCGAAAGTGTTGCCTGGTTGGTTGCCTCTAGCACTACGGTCATTTGAATCACGGTTGCTACGGTCGATAAGACGGCGCCGGCTACGGCGCCCCATAAGAGGTTTGGGTCCTGAGCGGCTCGCGCTCCCATTGAGCTAATGGTGGCGGCACTCGACACAAAGCCGGAAGTGAGACCCGTGATGGGAAGACCGATACGCGGCCCCATTACCCGCAGTGAAATGTACCCGATGGAACTGATGGCCATGATGAGGATAACAATCTTCCAGATCGTCCGGGGATTCAAGGCATTGAATGGGCCCAGGTACTGGTCTGGGGCGAGGGGTAACAGCACCAGCGCCGCAGCAGCGAGAAGCAGCGCATCGTTGAGTTCGGTCTCACTC
>JBBQCU010000435.1:0-3608 GCA_038319065.1 Methylococcales bacterium | reverse complement strand
TGCATGGTTCTCAGGTTTTGACGTGGGGAAACGATGTAACATTTTAATTGATTGCCTCTCCAGAGATGGTGGCTGTGACTGTTGGTTTTTGCGAGTTACTCAACAGCATAACAGCAGAGTGAAAAAAAACCTGACACTTTTATATAACCTATCCATCTACACAATTCGTGTTACCGCCATTCCGGCACCATGATGACAAGCTAGACTAATGAATGCGGAGGGGTATGGGTAAACATTTGCATCAAAAGTGTAAATAATAGAACCTATCAAATTAGGGCATAAATGCGCTAAACATGGCATAATATTCTGTTTTCAACCCGGAAACCCTGATGTCAACTATCCTGTTCGTGACCTTCCCGAGTCGTTTATCCCGCCTGGACTACTGTAATTCAGGCAAGCCGTGAAATTACATGATCAAAGACTCCGGGAATTGGGTCTGGCGGTTATTCAGGTGGAAGCCCAGGCAATTTCTGCATTAGCAAAAGAGATTAATGATAATTTTGTTGCTGCGTGCAAGTTGCTGTTCAATTGTACGGGCCGCGTCGTTGTCATCGGTATGGGTAAATCCGGACATATTGCCGGCAAGATTGCAGCGACCTTGGCCAGTACCGGAACCCCGGCTTTTTTTGTACATCCGGGCGAAGCCAGTCACGGTGACCTGGGCATGATTACCAAGCAGGATGTCGTGCTTGCCTTATCAAATTCCGGGGAAACCGAGGAAATCTTAAAGATTTTACCGCTTATTAAACGCCTGGGCGTACCGTTAATCGCCATGACCGGTAATCCGTCGTCAACGCTGGGTATTGATGCCACAACACATATCAATGTAGCTGTTGAGCAAGAAGCCTGTCCACTTGGACTTGCGCCCACCTCCAGCACCACCGCCGCATTGGTGATGGGTGACGCATTAGCGGTGTCATTACTTGAAGCCAGGGGTTTTACCCGCGACGATTTCGCCTTGTCTCATCCCGGCGGCAGTTTAGGCAGGCGGCTATTGTTGAGGGTGAGCGATATTATGCATGCTGGTGATAACATACCCTCAGTGCCTGAGTCTGCGGTCATTAGTCATGCCTTGCTTGAAATGACTGAGAAAAAACTGGGCATGACCGCTATAGTTGATGCCGGTAAGAGGGTGGTCGGCATTTTTACCGATGGTGATTTACGGCGTACACTGGCGAAAAATCTTGACATTCAAAACACCATTATCAGCGAGGTCATGACATCCCAGTGCGCAGTTATTCCTGAAGATATTCTTGCTGCCGAGGCCATGCAGATTATGGAACAAAAAAAAATAAATGCCTTGATCGTCGTTGATAAACAACGGCTTGCGATAGGTGCTTTGAATATGCATGATTTGATACGGGCAGGCATCGTATGATGACGGAAAAATCTGAGACAGCTTTGATAATTGCTGCAGAAAAAGCAAAAAAGCTCAAGTTGCTGATTCTGGATGTGGATGGCGTTTTAACCGATGGCAAACTTTTTTTTGATAATCAGGGCAATGAATACAAATCTTTTCATGCCCGGGATGGTCATGGTATCAAGCTTTTACGTCAAACAGGTGTCGAAGTTGCCGTTATTTCCGGACGAAAATCAAACTCTGTCGCGCTCCGTATGAAAAACCTGGGTATTGAGCATGTTTATCAAGGATATGAAAACAAACAAGCCGCTTTTTACGAGATCCTTAAAAAAACAGGCATCACACCGGAACAAGCGGCACATGTGGGTGATGACTTGCTGGATTTGCCTATTATGACGAGAGCAGGTTTGGCTATTGCCGTTGCTGATGCCAACTTTGCCGTCAAACAAAGAGCTGACTGGTGTACAACCTTAGCTGGTGGACACGGTGCGGTAAGAGAAGTATGCGATTTTATTATGCAGGCACAGGGACACTTTGACGAAATCCTCAATGCTTACTTAAAATGATTCTAAGAGAAAATACGTTATATCTGTACTTGGCCGTTGTCGCCTTAATTAGCTGGTGGCTGGTCAAGTTGACAGGTGTGGATGAAATTTATCATGGTCAGGTTCCTGCACATAGCCCGGATTATTTCAGTAAAGGCTATACAAAATGGGAAATGAATGAACTTGGCACCTTAAAAAACAAATTACTTAGCGATGACATGATTCATTATAGCGATGATGGCACCACGCACATGGTAAATCCTGTCATGTTTATTTATAACGAAAAAACGCCTCCGTGGGTCATTACATCAATGACCGGCATTTTGTCTGGCGACGGGAAGGATCTGCTTTTAAATGGCAATGTCAGTATTAACAGAGAAAAGGCCAAGGGTGTCACCCAGCTTACAATCAATACAAACGTGTTAAAAGTCAATCCGAAAACCAGTTATGCTGAAACCAGCGAGTGGGCAGAGTTGATCAGTGCATCCAACAAGACAACAGGAATAGGAATGAAACTGACTTTTGCCGAGCCAATACATCTGCAGTTGCTCTCTAATGTGAAGGGTACATATGAAACAAAATAAAAAAAAGACACTCTTTTATTGTTGTGCATTACTATTGGGGTTCATAAGTTCCAGTGTATGTGCCTTGGAAAGCGATTCTGAACAACCGATAACCATTGATTCAAATACAGCCACTTATGATGATGCAACAGCTACCAGCATTTATACAGGGAATGTTATCTCGGTTCAGGGCAGTATCCGTGTCAATTCAGATAAGCTGGTCGTGTATTTTGTAAATGGTGATGCCGAGAAATTGGTGTTTACAGGGAATAAGGCTAAATTCAAACAAACACCTAGCGAAGGCGGTGAAGATATAACCGGTGAAGCGTTTACTGGTGAGTTTTATCCTAAAAAGAACCTGTTAATACTGATCGATGATGCGACCGTTTGGCAAGGCAATGCCACTTATTCCAGTAATCTGATTGAATATGATATTAAAACATCACTGGTTAAAGCGGGAGAAAAATCATCTGATGCCAAACGCGTACATGTCATATTGAAACCCAAAACCAAAGAGCAACAACCACAACCACTGTCAGAAAAACCGGCTACGAAGGACACGAAAAAATGATAATGCCCAAAATACAAGCGTAAGGACATTGCACTGTAATGCATCTATTTTTTTCTTTTACCCTTTAACTTTAAAAATGGCCACACTCGCAGCAGACCGGTTAATTAAAATCTATAATAAACGTAACGTGGTTGACGGTGTATCATTGCATGTAAATACCAATGAGGTCGTTGGCTTATTGGGGCCGAATGGTGCTGGCAAAACAACCTGTTTTTACATGATGGTTGGCCTGATTAAAGCCGATGAGGGTAAAATAACACTGGATAACCTGGACATTACCCATTATCCAATGCACTTGAGGGCGGCAAACGGTATCGGTTATTTGCCACAGGAACCTTCGGTTTTTCGCAAATTAAGTGTTGCCGATAATTTACGTGCCGTTTTGCAAATTCGTTCTGATTTGACATCAGGGCAACAAGAACTGGTGATCGAGGAATTATTGGAGGAGTTTCATATTCCTCATCTGCGTAATCAAATTACTTTAAGCCTGTCGGGCGGGGAAAGGCGTCGTGTCGAGATTGCCAGAGCATTGGCAAGTAACCCTCAATTCATATTACTGGATGAGCCTT
>JBBQCU010000434.1:0-3613 GCA_038319065.1 Methylococcales bacterium | reverse complement strand
AAACCGTCGGGGCATCAAATCCTGTTAACCACATCGCGCATACGAACACCAGTTTCAGCGGGTGCTCCGGGTCTTTAAAATTATCCTCAATAGTCAAACCGTTTTCATCCGGCTGATTCATGCGTTTGCGATGCCGAGCATATTTCCGCCTGCCCGCTACCTATCGGCATTGTCTCTACCGGATTGATGATGCGTGTTTCTAATGTTAAACAACATTTGCTGGATTTGAACTACGGATTAGTAATTCTGGATGAAGCGCACAAGGCCCGTTCTCGCCAGGGTTTTGGTAAAAATGCCGGTGAGCCCAATGAATTGCTCGGCTTTATTACCGCCATTGCCGCGCGTGCGGACCATGTGTTATTGGGCACGGCCACGCCGATTCAAACCACGCCGGAGGATTTATGGGACCTGGTGCGGGTGCTGCATCAAGACAAAGGCAATTTTGTCTTGGGTAATGATTATGCTCGCTGGCATAAGCCCGGCGAGGTGTTACCGATTTTATCCGGTGAACAGGAAGTGACGGAATTGGCGAATGCTTGGGAGCTATTGCGCTCGCCGTTGCCACCCGTCAATTTAACGGCCGATAATCCGGTGCGCGTGGGCGTTGATGTGCATCCTGATGTCTACCGGGTTAAGGATATTTACGCCTTTAATGCCTTGTTTGAAGGCTTGGCGGTGCGTACCAATGAGCACTTTCGAGAAGCCTACAATGAGTCCAGATTGTTCGGCAAGGCGTTAGGTAAACGCGGCAAGGGCGGCGGATTTATGAAGAATTTAATGCAGCATATTATTTTCAGCCAGTATTACGACAACGCCCGTTGGTTTGCCGATGCGCTGGCGGCCCGTTTTCCCGATGAAGCCATCGGTCTATACGCTGGAGCGGGACGAAGCCGCTTATACCTAAAGGCGATAGTTTCGATATGCTCAATCTGGTGAACGAGCAGACAGTCGATGAAAAGGTTTATGCGCGGCTATCCGAACGGATGCGTGACAAATTCAATTTATTCGGTTCTCTACCGGATACTATTAAGGATGACTGGATTGAAGACATTGAAACACTGGATGAAAAAATGGATCAGTACATTGACGCACAGAAACGCGCTACCGGATTTGATTTGCGCTACAACGCTCATCTATCCGTTTCCGATAAGGATTGGCGGGATTGCTCTAATGTATTGTCGCAAAGAATTAATAACGCTCTTTCATGAACATGAGCGCTTTTTTAGCCAAATCATCGGAATCTTTCCAGAGATTACGCCAGACGCAAAGCGTTTTGGAAAGGTTTGGATCAACGACTTCTGATGAAAAAGACTCAAAAGTGATTGGACCGCTGTACTTAATTTTCTTAAGAGCGCCAAAGAACTTGTCGAAATCAACATTTCCTGTGCCCAGATAGCCTCGGTGACTTTCGCCAATATGAACATAACCAAGTCGGCCTTTTGCTGCCAGAACCGATTTCTCCATTCCGTCTTCTTCGATATTCATATGGTAGGTATCCAGATGCAAATAGGCATTGGAGCGATTGACCTCATCCAGGAAAGCTAAACCCTCAATTCCTGTATTCATAATATTGGTTTCGTACCGGTTCACCACTTCAAGATTAATATTGATGCCTTTATCCCCTGCGTAATCCGCCAGACGTTGCATCGCTACGACTGAATTGGCTCGATTCTCTTTAGATGCCGGTCCCGGATATTTACCTAGAGCACAATAAATAACGCCACAAAGTTCTTTTCCCCCTATGTCGAAAAGTACATCGGTCGCCTTACGGAGTAATTCGTCGCCTTTGGCAACAATGGCAGCATGGGTACTAGTTACATCAGTGACGGGTGATAATCCAAGCGATGCATGAGCACGAAGGTTAAATTCCTGAAGCAAATCTTTAGTTAAAGCGGCATCAACCTTCCATGGATCTAACAGAGCGATTTCTATGTAGTCATAGCCGGCTCGAGCAGCCCCGCTAATGGCTTGACGTGCCCCTTTGGCTGACCAATCTCCCGACCAAACAAGTGCGTGGCCGCCGTATTCCAAGGGTTTGATAAATGTCATAACTGGATTCCTATATATTGATTCAATGGAGTTTTAGCTTAATTTAATTCTAAAGCAAGTCAATTAGCGTATGCAATGCAGGCCTACAATATTTTCAGCCTGCTGGACCTCGTTCGATGGTGTGAACGGCATCGAGTCCCGTTCGTGTTGGACAACATCCTTTACAGCCCTGTCTCTTTGAGCCTCGACATACTGCCCAAGGCCGTCATCAACGAAGCCCTCGGAGATTGGCTGGAATACTGAATGTACCGGGGACAACCGATGGCATGTGGAAACAGTAATCGCCGCCCTGCGGCGGCCTCGCCCGGAACCAGCCGAAATTAATGATATTATTGAATAATTATTTTGCTCGTGAAATATACGTGCTAAGTCTTGACGATTACCTTCCGCAGGTAGGATACTTTCAATAGGGTTGTTGTATCGACCACTATTTAGGTCTCTATTTCTATGCTATTACAGGTTCCTCTTGACAGAAAACCTCGAAGGCTATACCTCAACCCATAGATTTAAAGTTAATTTTTATTCGCTAGAAGTGTTGTATGGTCAAGAAATTAGACGAAAGTGACTGGAATTCTCTAGTTTATACTATCGAGCAGGGAGACTGTATTCTCATGCTCGGACCTGACGCCATTGTCGAAACAGTGGGTGATAGTAACGTACCTCTGATGCAAAATTTTGTTCAAGAGCTTAGACAGGAACTGGAGCGTAGAGAAAAACTTCCCAGCCAGGAAATGCTGCCGGAGCAAGCAAGCCTGGCTCAAGTGGCTCAGGCCTTTAAAAATTGTATAGGGGCCGGTGATCTCCGTGTGAAAGCCCAAGATTTTTTTTAAAGAAAAGACAACCTAAAGTGCCGGTTTCTTGAAGATTTAGCAGCATTACCCTTTAAACTAATTGTCAATTCCATACCTGGGAAACATGTGGAAAAAGCTTTCCAGGCGAATCCTGGGAAGCATCCGAAATCTGATTGGTATCATGCGGGTGGACAGGCCAAAGACATGGTTCATGAAGGTACTCCAGACGAGCCTCTTATCTACCACCTCTATGGTTGTGTCGATGACTTAAAGTCTCTGGTTTTGACAGAACATAATTTACTTGATTTTTTGGTGGCTGTTGTTGCCGGCAAACCTCCCCTCCCCAATAATATTCGCAGCGCCTTTAACAGCAAGGATGCCTGCTTCCTGTTTTTAGGGTTTGGTTTCAAGCACTGGTACCTGCGAATTTTACTTCACGTACTCTACCAGGGGGGAGGCGAAAACCGTTCTTTTGCCTTGGAAAAATTTGATGATTCTATTGGTACATTCGCGACAGAAACGACCAAATTATTCTTCCAGGAAGGACACAGAATTTATTTCTTTGATATGGATCTTGACTTCTTTGCAGCTGAGTTGCGCGATCGTTTTATGAAAAAACAAAAACATATGGGTCAGGGGCAAGTATCAGAGTTGCCTCCGAATGCTCCAAGGGTTTTCTTATGCCATGCCAGCGAAAACAAGGAATATGCTGAAAATCTTTCTGCAAAACTGAAGGATAAGGGAATTGATACCTGGTTAGATAAAGAAAATAT
>JBBQCU010000433.1:0-3619 GCA_038319065.1 Methylococcales bacterium | reverse complement strand
ATACCTGCCTTTTCCAAGGTACTTTTAATTTTTTCGCAACAAGAAAAATCGCTGCGGGCATAGCTGATAAATACTCGGCCTTTGCGCTTGGCAGGGTTAATCTCCATAGGCTATCCATGTTATTGATGTCTGGAAAATCGGGTATTGTGCTGGAAGGATTAAATAAATCAAAGAGAGAGTACCCGCCTTTGCCCTCATTGTTATACACAAATGCGGATCAATCCAGCGTTTTGCCTTTAACCCGGGTTCCCATCAGGTAATCGAACCAAGGCCAGGTGACACACCAATTTACACCGGTGTTTCCGCCAAGATGGTGTTCATAATGCCAACGCAAATGCCTCCTGGCCCAATCCGGGTCCAGGTGGGCTCTGCGATGCTTGTAGTAATAAAGCGCCAGTGACGCATAGACAGCACTGGTAAATAAAGGAAATATCAGGAATACCGGCACATGCAGGAGCACAATACCTGTTAGCACAACCAATTCCTTGCTTTGAGTATTCCAGGTTGTTAAGGTCAACTTTTTATAACCGGGATCAAGCATACTGTGACTCAAACAAACAGCATGGTGCTCATGCAAATGATAAGACCAGAAACCGTGCCGTTTTTTTCCCAGCGCGTGCAGGATATATTTGTGCATCAGCCATTCGCCTGCATTGGCATAAAGCAAACCCAGAAAGAATTGAACTGCTAAGGTGAGCATGGCGGCATTGGAAAATAGGTTTTCAGGCATTAAATGATCATGGCAGTATCAAGAATAAATTGCAAAAAAATATATCGTAATCAATTTGCCGGATTCTATCCTTTGATTTGCATTGGATGAATAAAGCGTTAAATTGAACTCAATAATTATTTTGCTACAAGCGGATCCCAACAATAGGCGGGTTATAAAGACCGGAATAAGCAATGTCTGTAGTGAGCATGAGAGCCGATTTTCCCAAGTCTTAAAGATGCAAACAATTGATTCATTCAAATTAAGGAGTTAAAAAATGATTATTCGTGGCGGAACAACGATCTTTCGAGCCTTTCGCGAAGACTGGTTCACTTTGCTTTTTTTTACCTCTCTTACGATTGGTGCAGAGTATCTGGCAGCAAACATACATGAATTGTTGCCGTTGAATCATACATCTCTGCCTTCGCTACCCTTGGGAGTCCTGATCACCGCAATGTCGATATTCCTGGCGTTTCAAATCAATCAAAGCTACGACCGTTGGTGGGAAGCCCGACGTTTATGGGGGGAGCTAACCAATGTTAGCCGATCATTGGGTAGGCAAATTACTACTTTATTGACTGATAAGCGGATATCCAGAATCCCTGATGGAAAAGAAGCGGCAAAATCACATCAAGAATTGGTTTACCGTCACATTGCTTACGTCAATACCATGCGAATGGCCCTACGTTCAGGGGGAAAACTGTCAGAAACTGATTGGCAATTCCTTGCCCAATTTCTAGCGGATGCCGAAATAATTGAATTAAAGAGCGCCCGTAATCTTCCCACGCAACTCTTGCAAAAACAGGGCAAGGTTCTCGGCGCATTGATCGGCAAGGACTGGGGAGAACAACAAGTCCTGCTGCAGTTGGATGACTCCCTGAACTTTCTTTATGATATTCAGGGTGGTTGTGAACGTATCAAACGCACTGCGTTCCCTGATCGCTTTAATTTTCACACCCGTATTTTCGTTTGGCTGCTGGCCATACTCATCCCTTTCAGCCTGATCGAGAGTGACCAGCGTTTCGATATAGTTGCCATGGTCACGGAAACTTTTCTGGCTTTTATATTCGTAACTATCGAACGATTAGGAGCGGAACTTCGCGATCCCTTTGAGAACCGCATTAATGATACCCCCATGTCCTCGCTCTGTCGTATCATTGAGATCGACTTGCGGCAACAACTGGGAGAGACCAGTCTTCCCCCGCCAATCGAACCCATCAACGGGGTTCTGATGTAAAAGACCGGCATGGAGAATTCTGACGCATAATGTCGTATTACTGTTTCATTTTTATTAATATCTAAGGAGCATTTTATGCAAAAAACGATTGGCTATGCTGCCTATAATCACAAATCTCCATTACTACCGTTCATTTTTGAGCGGCGTGATCCTGCGCCGGCCGATGTCCAGATTGAGATTCTTTTCTGCGGAGTTTGTCACTCGGACATTCATCAAGTGCGCAATGAGTGGGGTAGTTCGGTGTTTCCCATGGTGCCCGGCCATGAAATTGTCGGCAAAGTCACCAAAGTGGGTAGTGAGGTAACCGGATTTAAACCCGGAGATAGCGTTGGTGTCGGGTGTCTGGTTGATTCCTGCAGGGTATGTCCGGATTGCCGGGATAATCTGGAACAATTCTGTAATAATGCGGAATTTACCTATAACAGCCCCGATAAGCATTCCGGCGGCACCAACTACGGAGGGTATTCCAGGCAAATCGTCGTTGATCAGGATTTTGTGCTGCATGTTTCGGATAAACTGGATCTGGCAGCAGTCGCCCCATTGTTATGTGCGGGAATTACCACTTATTCTCCGTTGAAGCACTGGAAGGTAGGCAAGGGAGACAAAGTAGGCATCGTTGGCTTGGGCGGACTTGGTCACATGGGGATAAAATTTGCCCATGCGTTTGGCGCACACGTCGTGCTTTTTACCACGACATCGGGCAAGGCTGAAGATGCCAAACGTCTCGGAGCTGATGAAGTGGTCATATCCAAAAATCCGAATGAGATGGAAAAGCATCTTGCCAGCTTTGACTTCATCCTGAACACGGTGGCTGCTCCGCATAACCTGGATGCTTTCACGGCATTGCTAAAACGTGACGGCACTTTATGCCTGGTGGGTCTGCCTGATCACCCGCATCCGTCGCCTTCTATCGCCAATTTGATTTTCAAGCGTCGCCGGATTGTGGGTACTTTAATTGGCGGCTTGAAGGAAACGCAGGAAATGCTAGACTTCTGCGCTGAAAACGCGATCACTTCAGACATCGAAATCATCCCTATCCAACAGATTAACGAAGCCTATGATCGTGTTCTGAAAAGTGATGTGAAGTACCGCTTCGTTATTGATTTGGCAAGTCTAAAACAGCCTGTGGATTAAAAAGATTTTTGTTGAAGGAAATAGTTTATAGGGTAAATTAGTAACCGAGCTCAAGGAAAGGCAAAATCATAATAATTACACCGGGGAGAACACAATGATTAGACTGACTTACGCAAGCACGGCACTCAAGGAATGGAGCCCTGAGGATCTGTTAAAACTGTTAAAAAAATGCCGGACAAATAATGACGCTAAAAATATAACGGGTATTCTTCTTTATGCCCATGGTACTTTTTTTCAAGTATTGGAGGGTGATGAAGCAACTGTTAACAGCGTATTTCACATGATAGAAAATGATAAGCGCCACAAGGACGTTACCCTTATCCAAAAAGAAAAAATAACCGAACGGGCTTTTCCTTACTGGAGTATGGGGTTTGAAAAAATAGATGCCAAAGAGTTAAGTAAAATGGACGGCCTTAATGACTTTTTTGAACACGATTTTACGCCTTCAGGTTTTGCCTCCCATAAAAACATAATTGGCCCTTTATTGACCCACCTGCGTGGTAAGCTGGTAAAACAGGTTGCTGCGGAGTGTCATGAAG
>JBBQCU010000432.1:0-3620 GCA_038319065.1 Methylococcales bacterium | reverse complement strand
AACAAACAAATAAGAATTGAAGAGCAATTTTGAAGCCTCATTTTGAAAATCGATAAGTTAAATTTTATGGTACTTAATTATTAATGTTTTTTTCCTCATATCATAATTATCTATACATAGAGAGGCGATTGGAATTTTTATACAAACTGGGTAGATGTCTACTGCCGAATAGCTATCGAACTAAATTATCAGCTTTTTAATGGTTATTGATCGTTTAATGTCGATAATGTTGCAGAATTTATGCTAACCAAGCCAATAATGCACTATCTTCATACCATCATTATTCACATCAATTTCATTCACCACATCTAAGTAACTCAATTAGTTTGTGTTACATACTAAGGCATTGATAACTCAGAATTATCAACGCTTGTCTATAAACCTATATAACATAATATTTGAATAATGTTAAAAGAAGTACATACGGTTTGACATTGAACGACCGCTTCTGGCCGAGAGCTGCCGGTCACGGAAGTCAGTTCATAACCCGGACGGGTTTAATAAATCCATCCGCAGCGTTTCTGCAAGCCAACACCCAGAAAAGCTTGCTAAAGATATTTTGCAACGTTAGAGAGCATATGAAAAGCCGTCAACCAAGAAGAAAAAATAAACTTTGTGATTTTCGTGGTGCTCCCTTAAATTCATGGGTAACAACTTTTAACTCAGCGACTCTGTTTAATCGCCCAAGCCACATCAGCCGCCTGCCGGTTTTCCCTGACATCATGGACCCGGAATATCCGCACACCGGCCATAACACCTAAAGCGGTAGTAACTGCGGTCGCTGTAATCAGTTCCGAAGGTTCGGTGACATCACAGAGTGTGCCCATAAAACGCTTGCGGCTGGTGCCTAAAAGAACCGGAAATCCTAACGCGACTAGCGCATCAAGATGCGCCAATAAATCCAGATTATCCTGTTTACGTTTACCAAAACCTATGCCCGGATCCAGCGCTATGTTATCTTTTTTAATCCCTGCCTTTAATGCCGCATCAACTCTATCTTTCAAAGCATCGATAACGTCCCGGACAACATCATCATAATAAGGATTATGCTGCATGGTTTTTGGCGCTCCCTGGCTGTGCATTAAAATAACCGGCACATCCCTTTGCGCCGCCAATGTCAGTATGGCTGCATCGTCCTGTCCTGCGGAAACATCATTGATTATATTGGCTCCAGCGGCCAGCGCGGCTTGGGCTACTTTGCTGGAAGTGGTGTCAATGCTGATTAAAATATCGCTCTTTAACTGTTGCCTGATGGCTGTTATAACCGGAATAACCCGCTGTAATTGATCTATAGCGGCAACTGAATCTGAGCCGGGGCGCGTTGATTCACCGCCTATATCAATGATATCGACACCTTCAGCCAGCATCCGCTCAACCTGATTTAGGGCATCATTGATGCCCGTATATTTGCCGCCATCGGAAAAACTGTCCGTCGTCACATTTAAAATACCCATAATCAGCGGTTTATCGAGTTGACTGAACATTTATTGTTAAAGCTCCTGTATAATTTTTTTCACCACGGAGAGCGCTAAAGACGCGAAGATTTATGGTTTTCGTGGCTGCCAACTTAAGCTGGAACAGATAATATTTCTTAAAGGGATGTTATCAGTAAGGTCGTTCCGCTTTAAATTGGAAGCCGAAGTTAGGCTATAGATTCGGGTATAATGACACAATACCTTCGACTCTGAATATTGTAATGAAAAAACCACGATTAGCCTGGGCGATTACCGGCTCCGGCCATTATATAGAAGAATGCCTGGATTTCCTGCTAACCTTGGATGATGTTGACCTCTATCTCAGTCAGGCGGCTGAAGAGGTGATAAAAATGTACGGTATCAATCTCAATGACATTCGTGAAAAAATGCCCGTGTATCGTGATAAAACTGCTTCATCGCCACCGGTCGGGCATTTTTATAAAGGTTATTACCACACCTTTGTGATGGCGCCGGCGACTTCAAATACAGTGGCTAAATGCGTGGTGGGGATTGCCGATTCCCTGGTGACCAATTTATATTCCCAAGCCGGTAAATGCCGGGTGCCCAGCATTGTTTATCCTTGTGACATTGCGCCTGAAATGGAAACTACTGCACCGGGGGGTAAAAAAGTAATGGTTTACCCGCGCAAAATCGATTTGGAAGTCACGAGCAGGTTAAGCACATTCGAATATACCACGGTCGTTGAAAGTGTTGATGAATTGATTGTTAGGGTTAAAGAAAGGCTGGCTATTGTTTCCAAGCTCTACGAGCCAGTCATTAATTTGGGCGATTTAGCGACTTCCCCATCGGAAGAAGTTTGATGAGCGAACACATACTTTTTCTTACCGGCAAACTGGCTGAAAAACAACTGCGTAATATCCTGGAAAAAATGCATCCGGAATTCACCTACACGGTGCATCAGTTGGGGCTTAAAGTTGCGGCATTAATGACTGCGGACATGATAGGGCGCAGGTTGACCGATACCTTTGGGGCTGACCGGATTCTTGTGCCCGGTCGTTGCCGCGGTGATTTGGAGGCCTTGTCAAACACGATGGGTTTATCCATAGACCGTGGGCCGGAAGAGCTCAAAGACTTGCCGCAATATTTTGGCAAAGCCGCGCAAAAACCGGATTTAAGCCGCTACAGCGTCAAAATCTTTGCTGAAATTGTCGATGCACCGAATGTCAGTGTTGAAGAGGTGGTTAAACGCGCCCATTACTATAAAAAAAATGGCGCTGATGTCATTGATATAGGTTGTTTACCCAGCACTGATTTTCCTCACATGGAAGAGATCATCCGGACCTTGAAACAGGAAGGTTTTACGGTCAGTATCGATTCACTGGAAACAAGCGACTTGCTTAGAGGCGGTAAAGCGGGAGCTGATTATATGCTTAGCCTGCATGAAAGCACGCTCTGGGTTGCTGATGAAGTGGCGTCTACGCCGATTATAATTCCTCAACAACATGAAGATTTGGCTTCACTGGATAGAGCCATTAAAGTTATGAAAACAATGAATCGCCCCTTTATTGTCGATCCCATTTTAGACCCATTGCATTTTGGCTTTACGCAATCCATTGTGCGTTATCACGACGTCAGGAAAAATTACCCGGATGTTGAAATAATGATGGGAATAGGCAATATTACCGAACTGACCCACGCCGATACGGCGGGTATGAACGCCTTATTGCTGGGTATCTGTTCGGAACTCAATATCAATAACATTTTGGCCACCGAAGTCAGCAAGCACGCATGCCGGGCGATTAAAGAAGCGGATCTGGCGCGGCGCATTATGTTTGCGTCTAAAGAACATGACACGCTACCCAAGCATATCGATCCCGGCTTGATGGCTCTGCATGAGATTTCGCCTTTTCCTTATTCACTGGACGAAATCAGGGAACTGGCCGGGCAAATCACAGACCCCAGTTTCCGCATTCAAACCAGCACCGAAGGATTACATATTTTTAACCGCGATGGCATGCACAGCGCCACTGATCCGTTTGACTTATTTACCAAACTGCATGTAGAAAATGACGGCGGCCATGCTTTTTATTTAGGCGTAGAACTGGCCCGCGCTGAAATAGCCTGGCAATTGGGCAAACGTTATACGCAAGACCAAGCGCTCGGCTGGGGCTGTGCCACCGATCA
>JBBQCU010000431.1:0-3624 GCA_038319065.1 Methylococcales bacterium | reverse complement strand
AAGTAAAAATGTAGTTTAAATAGATATGCCTGTTGAAGATGCTATGCGTTTTATCGCAACAGCCGGCGTTGTTGGCAATGTTAATGATGAGAAAAATAAATGAAAAAATACCCGCTTGTTTCCGGCAATACTCCGCCGCCATAGACAACGCCGACCGCTTTTAAATGACCGAAGCTGTCGCGTATGAAATAGAAAGCGGCACATTCCTTGCTTAATAATGCAC
The DNA here is from genome assembly GCA_038319065.1 of Methylococcales bacterium. Lineage (GTDB taxonomy): Bacteria > Pseudomonadota > Gammaproteobacteria > Methylococcales > Methylomonadaceae > Methylobacter_C. Next base: position 3,401 of record JBBQCU010000431.1, on the reverse strand, counting down.
TAGGACGTCTCCGTCTCGTCTAGACTCAGTTTGACGTTCTAACGGCGCACAACACTCGACTGAGCTGAAAGTCTTCAGCTACTGCGATATCCAAGGATTGTAGCGGATATAACTGCGGCAATTCTTTATCAATTGCTGCTCGGCTTTTTTCAATTGCTCGCCTTTTTCGCCAAGCTTCTCACCTATCTGATGGGTCGAATCGGCAATCTTATCGTAAGCCGCATGTGCGGAATTGGATACTTTATCTCTATTTTCCATGGTAGTTTCCTCGTTTATTTGATTTGTATGTCATTCTTGGCTGATTTCGGGCCTCTGGGTGCCACTGCAACCGCTTTGGTAATACCGGCAAAGGTCAGACTTGGGGGTTCCACGTCTCGCGGCTCTTTATGGCTACGGAATGTCACGAGATACCAATCTCCACGGACCGGACTCAAAGGCCGTACCACTGAGCGGCATCTTGTCCCCCTTTGTAATCATAATAGATTCGTCAGTCCGGCAAGTCCGTGCGTTATCGAACATAGCGTAGAATTTTTTTGCGTTTTCAAACGCCCTTGACCTATGAGTCGAAACTGCACGCCATTGGATAACGATAGCAGATTCCACTCCGGCAGGTGCGAACAGGAATGGGGCCGGAGATCAACATCATTTCAAAAAAGTTCCGGGTCTGGACAGGCAAAACAATTTATCGCCAATGTGCGATAGCGCACAGATCCTAAGAATCATTTCCATTAAACTTATTAGCATCTTACATCAAGATGCTTTTTACATCATGCTTGAATGTAAGCTACAGCCAATCACTAGAAAATTATTATAGGAAAAGGAGATTATTATGTTTACACGATTACTGTTAGTTATGTTCACTTTAACGGGGGGTCTTCTAATAATGACCGGTCCTGTTCGAGCCGAACAGAATGCCGCAATTTATTTGGCGGCCACATCGGAATTGGAAAATACCGAGATCAATGTTCGCGATAAGGATAACGCTACTTTAACCCCGGAAGATCAAAAGGAAACCAAAAAGGATATCAAGATCACGGCCCACATACGTAAAGCCGTCGTTAAAGATAAGTCGCTATCAATGGATGCGCAAAATGCAAAAATTATCACCCGGAGTGGTGTGGTAACTTTGCGCGGGCCTGTTGCAAATGAAGCTGAAAGCAAGAAGCTCGAAAAAATCGCCAAGAAAACCCATGGTGTAGTGAAAGTAGATAATCAACTTGAAAATAAAGCGCCATAAAGGCCCAGGAGAACGACATGACTAAAGCAGTTTTTTGTATCGCCCAAAATCTTGAAAAGGCAGATAGCATTGTTAATAGCTTGCATACAGCAGGTTTTTCAACCAATGATATATCGGTTCTGTTTCCCGACAAATCCACTACCAAGGATTTTGCTCATGAAAAGCACACCAAATCGCCGGAAGGGGCTGCTATTGGTGGATCAGTGGGTTTAGGCACCGGCGCTGTGATCGGCTTGTTAGCCGGGATTGGCGCTCTGGCCATTCCAGGCGTAGGTCCGTTGATCGCCGCAGGACCCATTATGGGAGCCCTGAGTGGTGCGGCAGTAGGTGCGGCCACTGGCGGTTTAGCAGGCGCTTTAATTGGACTGGGTATTCCGGAATATGAAGCCAAACGCTATGAAGGAAAAATCACGGGAGGAAGTGCCTTGATTTCCGTACATGCGGAAAGAAGCGAAGCGATTGATAAGGCGAAAAAAATCTTTGAGGATGCTCATGCCGAGGATATTTCATCGACTGGGGAATCATCGGTTTAATAGATGTGCTAATGAATGAGGCGCATCATGCTCGAACGATGATGCGCTTCATTCGTTAGAGCATTTTATTGACGGCAGTATCACAGCAATGTGCGGTGACTTACAGATTTTTGGCGGCGATTTGTTCAAAAATTCCCAAAAATAAACTCTTTGGAGACTCAACATGACTTTTTCTAATATCCCGGCTACTGATGAACTCGTGTGCGAACCCGGATTGCCGGGCCTCTACCAAGAACCCATGCAAACTAACGCAAGCGCAGTGTCATGGGGCGCCATCGTGGCGGGAGCCGCAGGAGCCGCAGCTCTGTCATTTATCCTTTTTATGCTCTGAACAGGGTTGGGTTTGTCCTCGGTGTCACCCTGGGCATTCAGCGGTGTAAGTGCAACAACCTTTGGTGTATCGACCATTTTGTGGCTGACCTTCACGCAACTCGTTGCTTCCGGAATGGGTGGTTACCTAGCCGGCAGGTTGAGAACAAAGTGGGTTGGGGTTCATACAGACGAAGTCTACTTCCGCGACACCGCGCACGGCTTCCTGGCCTGGGCCGTTGCAGCGCTTGCGACTGCTGCTTTACTCACTTCGGTGATTGGCTCGATCGTCAACAGTGGAATTCAGACTGGAAATTCTGTGGCTGAGAGCATCGCCACCAAAGTGACCAGGTCCGAAATGGTGGAGCCCTACAGCGGCAGTGGGCCTATGGGCTACTTCGTGGACTCACTATTCCGGAAAAATAGCAACGTGACTCCCGCCGATAGCGTCACCCTATCAGGAGATAATTTTCCGGAGCCAAGCCACTGGCATGGCACTTCGCCCGAAGTCACCCGCATCTTTATAAACTCCCTTCGCACAGGCCCCCTGCCCGCGGAAGACATTCAATATGTCGGCCAAATTGTCGCACTGCGTACCGGTTTAACGCAGCAAGACGCTGAGAAGCGGGTAGTTGATACTTATGCACGCGTGCAGACCAGGCTGCGTGATGCGGAAACCGCGGCTAAAGAAGCAGCTGACAAGGGTCGCAAGGCTACCGCCTATGCTGCACTATGGCTCTTCATCTCGCTGCTCATCGGTGCATTCGTTGCCAGCTTCGCGGCTACAATCGGCGGCCGGCAACGTGACATATAATTACTTATCCAACCACTTTACTAACTAAGGAGACTAGCAATGCGCTCAATACTTTTGTACTTTCTCGGCATACCCATCCCAATCATCATTCTGATTGCGATATTCGTGCATTAACTCATAACTCTAAGGAGTACCGACATGCTTTCAACTGTACCTGATGTAATTTTTAAAACCCGTGTCCGTGACGAAAGTATCGGTGGAGAAAACCCGTTTCGCTGGCAGGATGTTAGCACCGATGATATTTTTAAAGGCAAAAAAATTGTTGTTTTGGCGCTTCCCGGCGCCTTTACACCTACCTGTTCAACCAAACATTTGCCTGGATTTGAAGCCAAATATCAGGAACTCATCGCTCAGGGGATTGATGAAGTTTATTGCCTGAGCGTTAATGATGCTTTTACCCTGTTTCAATGGGGCAAGCATCTGGGCATCAAGCATGTAAAAATGCTGCCCGACGGAAATGGCGATTTTACCAGGGCAATGGGCATGCTGGTGAAAAAAGAGAACGTTG
>JBBQCU010000430.1:0-3629 GCA_038319065.1 Methylococcales bacterium | reverse complement strand
AGTAATCGATTTGCTTGGATATCCGCGATTCGGAAAAAGCTTGAATTGACAGAAATTTATGGTCTTGACGATGAAATTACAATCGATAACGGCTGCAAAATTGATCTTTTACAAGCGCTTCTGACGATTGAACTGATGCACGCATTTTATAAACATCGTTATATTTTGCCTTATTGCAAACATCAGGAGCAGACGGGGAATTGGCTGACTGCATTGACTGCATTTTCGTTCATGGGGCTTGTTGAAGGTGAAATCAGGTTTCCGATCACGTTTGCGGAACGTAAGGTAAAAATCGCCAGAATATGCGACTGGACGAAAAACAAAGATTGGCCAAACGGAAATAAACAAATGACCGAAGCAATCCTTGATTTTTGGTCAAACGATCTGAAAGAGTCGTCCAGGCATCTGCGTCAAAATGAACATGCTCTGCAACCCGAGTTACACGAGCGACCGATATTTAAAATTGGAAATTATCTGTTTGAGTTACCTTGGGTATTTGCATTTCAAAACAACGTGACTGCCGCAGTGAATAATTTACGGCGACTTGGTCGGAATCGTGGCGAGTTGAATATTGAAACCAATCGCATCGAAAAGCGCCTCGCTGAAACCTTTGAACACTTTGGCTTTAATGTGGTCGGTAACTACCATCCACCTTGTGATGCCGATGATGAAGTCGGTGAAATTGATTTGATCTGTTTTCGTGATGATCATCTATTTATCTTTGAAATTAAATCGGGTTACATACGGAAGACTCAACGCGACGCTTGGCAGCATCGAACAAATACGCTGAGAAAAGCTGGTCTTCAATTGAAGCGTAAAAGTGCTTTGGTAACTGAAAGACTTAAAACCGATCCAACGTTGTCAACATTAATCGGCGATCGAGGTTCCAGTCATATACATACTCATTGCTGGATTATCGACACATCAATCGAGCATGACCATGAATATTTTGAGTGGTTTCTGAAAGTTTCCCTTCAGGAAATTATCATAGCGCTTCGAAATGATCGTCATTTGTTACGGGATATGCATCAGGCCATGGTTGATGAACAGCTAAAACGCGATGGCGATCGTTTCAAGAAAAACGAGTTCAAAGATGTTTGCGGAGCGGCCATGATAGCGATCGGCGAACAAAATCCAGCGGATAACCTCTATCCAAATGGGTTCTTGGCTGATCAATTTGCTGCCATCATAGAAAAGGGTTTAATTTGGGAAGTGCTCAATTAGGAGCCGATGAAATTACGACCTCAGAACAGAGCAACCATTTATAATACCGCCCGCTTTCTAGTATAGACTAGACCTAATCTCGCCCGGATTTCACGGACCTTCCACTAAGCGACTTTTTTGCCTCAAAAGCTTCAGGACTCATATAGTCTTAATTTGGAACGAAGCCTTTTTCGATTGTAATACACTTCAATATATTCGAACACTTGATACTTGGCATCTGATCGGGTTTGAAACCGCTTCGACTTTGAAGCTTTGATTCCAGCTTTCCATTGCCGTATTGTCATAACAGTCGCCTTTCTTACTCATACTACAAATGAGTTGGTATTTACTGAAAAGCCTTTGGTAAGCCGCTGAACAATACTGGCTGCCTCGATCAGAATGAACAATCACACCTTTCGGCATACGACGACGCCATAATGCCATCATTAGGGCGTCACAAATCAGGCGATGCCGTCATGCGTTCGGAGATTCCCCAGCCAATCACTCGGCGCCAATAAAGCTCCATCACAACCGCTAAATACAGCCAACCTTCTTCCATCCAAATATAGGTTATATCCGATAACCTTGAGTCTTTTAGGATATTTGTAGTCATCAGAGCTGGTTTCCTTAAGCCATGCTTTGATGGTGTTACGCGACAAGCTTGTCCGTCGCTGAATTTCACTGATGGATAGGTGGTCTAGATGAAACAACCGTCGAACTTTTGTGTACGTTGACATGTAATACACTCTTGATTTACTCCTGCTTAAAAACTAAGCAGGATACGTGAATTACCTGGTCAAAATTCGATCGGCACAAACATAAAGGAATCGCCTGTTAACCGAGGCTCCAACGATGCAAGTTGGCAGCATAATTCTTCAAAAGCGTAATGTTGGCTGCCATTTAAAGCATGGGTTTTTAATAGTTAAGGATTATTCATCGATTTTTCCAATGTTCAGCAAGGATTGCATTTTCTATCCACCAACGCCGTCTTTAATGAATTTTGCGCTCGACACGTTCTTACCGGGACGCGGTAGAGCGGTCAGGCAGTGGGCAATACTTTCAATGCCTGAGCAGGACGCCATCGATGTTTTTGTGCTTCTGTCAACCGTGACAGCCTAAGGATATTATGATATGTAACGGCAGCGTCTCATAATCATGCCTTGCATTAATTTAGTGGTGGTCATAGAATTGATGGGCATTTAATACGATACTAATTTTTGCTATATTTCGCAAAGTAAAAGAGTAATGCTCCATTCAAATCTTTCAACCGTTAACCAAACTCAGCGAGAGCGTTTATTTCACATAGACTTCAGGCTCTATTTTTTGGGTATGGTCAATCGAAACGACCTTGTGTCTCGATTTGGTATTAAAGAGGCGGCTGCGACGCGTGATATTTCTCTATACAAAGAGATGGCTCCAAAAAATCTGGAGTATGACACTAAAGCCAAAACCTATATTCAGCGAGAAGGTTTTGAGCCATTATTTAATTTCACCAGTTATCAAGCACTGGCTGCTTTGTTGTATGGCTTTGGTGATGATTTTGTTTCTACCAACCCGGGTTTTGTTCCTGCCGAAGCACCCACACAACTTAACTTGCCATCTTGTGACATTCTGGCCTACATCACTCGGGCAATTCACAACAAACAAGCCATAAAGATTAACTATCGTTCGCTATCCAGCGGTTTAACTCAACGAGAACTTGTCCCCCATACTTTGTTAGATAATGGTTTACGCTGGCATGTGCGTGGCTTTGACCGACAGCAAAACAAGTTTTCTGATTTTGTTATCAATCGTATCGATAAGCCCAGTTTATTAAATAGAAATTTGATCACTGAATCCGAAACTAAAGTAGCCGACCTTCAATGGCATTGCATTGTTGAACTACGGCTTGTTCCACATCCCGCACTGCAACACCCTGAAACTATCGAATATGAATATGGTATGGTTAACGGAACACTGACTATCCAAGTACGGGCAGCCGTTGCAGGATATGTCTTAAGGCGCTGGAACGTAGATTGTTCTGAAAACCATGCGCTGACAGGTGCCGAATACCATCTTTGGCTGCAAAACAGACACGTATTAAACGGAGTGGAAAACTTCATCTTAACGCCTGGTTATTCTTCAGAGACAAAAAGGAATTCAGGCATTGAATAACGCTGTAGAACTGAACAAAGCCAAGCAATATATACGCGATTTAACCAGCGGCAGTTTGCTGATTGCAGAAAGCCGATTGGTTGCTGAAGCTCTCTTGTTAGGGTTGTCTGCGGCTGAGTGGAATCGCCTGTTTACAGAAGAGAATATACTTAAAAAAAGATCCAGGGAGACCGCCATTCGTTATGCCAGTTCCGTCAAAAGACGGCTTGAACCATTGGGTCTTGAGTTTATTGATGCCGTCATTCATGCGTCAGAATCTCAATATAAACAGC
>JBBQCU010000429.1:0-3658 GCA_038319065.1 Methylococcales bacterium | reverse complement strand
CAACATCTCAACAAACCAGATACTTATGCCATCACCCACGACACGGTTGTAAGCTACGACCTGCAAACCAGCCTGATTCTAAGTGATCAGACTGGGCAGCCGCTGGCACCCGTAGCGCAACGGCTGGTCAGCAGCGACGGGAGTTACGCGATTTATCAGGAAATCAACCCTAGCCCCGTCATCAAGCATCACCTGGATGAAGTGACGATAGGGGGAGAGAAGGCTACTAACCTTTCCTCCCTCCAAACCGTGCGTGAGGTTTTCCCGCACACGGCTTTCCAGTCAAGAATTTCCTCATCGGGATTGACAAGCCATAGCATGAGCTTCTTTCATAGTGAAAAGCCCTTACCTGGTGAAATACGCATTTGGCATAAGTTGATGTAGATGTTTTGAGCGTCCAATACCCGCTTGTCCTGTTCTTTGCTTGTTTCTCAGGCTACGTAATCGTCGCCTGATAAAACCATCTATCCCTGAATACGTCCATTTGTGAGCGTGCTTAAAGTAGTTAAACCAGCCTTGCAGAATGGATCCCGAGAAATCGGCGTATTCCAAATGCCGTCCTTGCAGGCTCAGCCCCTCTGCCTTGGCAAGATCGTCTGCCTTGGTCATGCCGTCTGCGGCGGGCAAACCGGGCTGAACTTCCGCAGCCAAGTCTTTGTTGGCGACCAGCAGCTTTAGCTTTTTGCGCAGAATCAGGATGCGTGGAAACGGGCTGTCGATCCAGTAACATTTTTGCGCATGTTCTATTGGGGGTGTTTGGGCGTTGGTTGGGGGCTTCGCGCCAGCGTATCCGATTTTATCATCGGCTGCTTTTTCCTCGCCGCAGTTGTCGATACGTGCCAAATCATAATCTTTGCGCTCGGTATCGTTCAATTGGACGCGTCGCTTTTCGTGGAGTAAAGGGGTCAATATAAATAGAGGGCGACTGTTTTACTCTACGCCATACTCCTTTACCTTGTGGTTATCGATCCAGCTAGCCGGAATTTGTTCGACCAACCATTGCTCTTCTACCGAGTCGGGTATGGTTGAAACAAAGAAACTGAAGAACAGCGCGATCAACAGAAAAGTCGACAGTAGCCAGCGGTTAAGAACCACCGCCAAAGTTACCGGATTGGGCTGCGCTATGGATGCGTATGCGCCATTGCCAAGCACTGGCCGCAGCCAAACGATGATGCGGCGCGGACATAGACGGCGCAGCCAAACCGCTATCCAAGACTGCCCATTCAGCCAGTGGATTGCCCAGCGAAGCACTGCCTTGACAGGCTTGGCCAAGTCATAAAAAAATGGTGTCAGCCACGGTTTCCACCAATGCCCGGCATCGTCTTCATCGTCAAGAATTTTCGCCCACAAATAAGCCGGCAGCGCGGCATCCAACAACAGGAACGCACGTTGCGTCCAGACGATGGTGTTGTCGTGATAGGGCAAAAAAGCGGCTTGCAGCCACCAGAACGTCAACACCGGCCAGATAATCAGCGAAACCACGGCGATCGCCGTCATCAGGAACTTCATAAAGCCGCTGTGCTGTCCCGCCAGCCAATGCAGGAAGGCAGGTTGCCCAGACTCCGGCGCAGATCGTTTTTAGTATCCTCGCCCTTTTCGCGTTCCACTGCGGCACGGAAACGAAACGCCAGCTGCGAAAACAAATAATGCTGCAAAAGAATGTACAGGTGCAGGAAAAACAGGAAGCTCGGCATAAACCAATAAAAACCGGCGATGGGGATTTCCACGCCCAGCAACGGCAGCTTGACCGGATCGATGCGCAGGATTTGTTCGTGGGTGGTAGAGGAAATGATGATCGCCACATATAGCAGCAGCGACAGGAAGGTGATCGTAAAGCTACGTAGCTCCACCGCTTCCGACCGCACCCGTTCAAGCATGTCGGCGGCTTTCGGCAGTTCCGGTATTACCGGGGATGGCGTTGCGCTTAAGGACATGCTCGCTTAGGTTGACTTGTTAAATGCACAAAGCGGAATCAAAAGATAAACGGGGCAAAGTCTTTTCCCTTGCTTCCATCTGCAATGCCATAATCCTATTAGTCCTGGAATAATACAATCCCAAATAGTAGCCTTACTATTTTTAACGCCCAGGGTGCTTGTAGGCGTATTAACTGAAGAAAAACAAAAAGTTTATGTTCTTCGTGGTAATGTTGTGGTTTTTTGCGTACCATCAGGCCATAAAAACCCGGCAACTAACATGGGTTAATGCACTGATTTTTCCGTTAACCATTACAACCTCACAAAGACAGAAATTATGAATACACAAGAACTCTGGCAACGCTATCAGGATTGGCTTTATTTTAATGAAGACTTGGGGCTGTATCTGGATGTCAGCCGGATGCGCTTTGATGAGCATCTGGTGGCAAAACTGGAACCAAAGTTTGCGCAAGCATTTAAAGATATGGCCTCACTGGAGCAAGGGGCAATTGCTAATCCTGACGAAAATAGGATGGTCGGTCATTACTGGTTGCGTGACCCTGAATTGGCTCCCCCGAACCTGAAAAACGAGATTGTCGACAATCTGGTTCAGGTTGAAGCCTTTGTCAAAAAGGTACATAACGCCACGATTCATCCGCCTCAAGCCCCCAAATTCACGAATGTGCTTTCTATTGGTATCGGCGGTTCGGCGCTTGGACCAGAATTTGTGGATGGCGCGCTGGCAGCCGATTTTCCACCGATGGCTATGCATTTTATTGACAATACGGATCCTGCCGGTATCGATCAGATCCTCAACCGCCTGAAAGACCGGTTGAGCAGCACGCTGGTTATTGTCACCAGCAAATCGGGCGGCACACCCGAGACGCGTAACGGCATGCTGGAAGTGAAATATGCCTATGAGCAACAAGGCCTGGACTTCCCTGCCCATGCTGTTGCTATTACCATGTTGGGCAGCAAAATGGATGAACTGGAACGAATTGAAGGTTGGCTGGCCGAATTCCCGATGTTCGATTGGGTAGGCGGCCGCACTTCGGAAATGTCGTCAGTAGGCTTATTGTCGGCCTCTTTAATGGGGATTGATATTCGAGCCTTATTAGAGGGCGCCAAGGCTATGGACGCGGCCACGCGTGTGCCCGAAATCAGGCGGAACCCAGCCGCTTTATTGGCGCTTTGCTGGTATTACGCAGGCAACGGCAAGGGCGAGAAAGACATGGTGGTTCTGCCATATAAAGATAGTCTGCTGCTGTTTTCACGTTATCTGCAACAATTGGTGATGGAGTCTCTGGGCAAGGAAAAAGATCTGGATGGTAAGACGGTCAATCAGGGTCTTGCCGTTTATGGTAACAAGGGTTCCACGGACCAGCATGCTTATGTGCAACAATTACGGGAAGGGATTGCGAACTTCTTCGCTGTTTTCATTGAGGTGCTGGAAGACCGGATTGGCGGATCCATCGAAATAGAACCTGATGCGACCTCAGGAGATTTTCTTTCTGGATTTTTACAAGGAACGCGGCAGGCTCTTTACGAGAATCAGCGGGATTCGATTACCGTGACCATTCCTCAGGTGAACCCAGGCACGGTCGGCGCCCTGATTGCCCTGTTCGAACGAGCCGTCGGGCTCTATGCCTCGCTGGTGAACATCAATGCGTATAATCAACCGGGCGTGGAGGCAGGAAAAAAAGCCGCTGAGGCGTTATTGGGGTTACAGCGAAAAATTCTGACTA
>JBBQCU010000428.1:0-3687 GCA_038319065.1 Methylococcales bacterium | reverse complement strand
TGAAGTTTCATAAAAATCAATGTTCTGTTCAGTAAGTAATTCGCGCACTTCCTCTGCTTCATCTTCGGGAACGCCACGTAAGGGAAATAATAATATAGTCATGATTTTTTGTGATTAAAAAGACCACTAACTTAAATCGAGATATTATAGTCATAACAATGGACAATAAAGATCAACAATTGATAACAACAACCCAAACCTGGTTAAAAACCATCATCATTGAATACAGCATCTGTCCATTCGCCAAACATGAACTGGAACGCGGGAGTATTCGTTTTAGCATCAACCACGACACAGAAATCGAAATTTGTCTGTTAAATCTGATGCTGGAATGCGATCGATTGAATATTGACCCAAGCATTGAAACCACGCTACTGATTTATGACTGTGCTTTTACAGCCTTCGACGACTATCTGGATTTTCTTGAACTTGCCGAGGCGCTGCTAATTGAACAAGACTATGAGGGTGTTTACCAGTTAGCCAGTTTTCATCCCGATTACTGTTTTGAAGGAGCTGAAACGGACGATCCGGCTAATTACACCAATCGCTCTCCCTACCCTATGTTGCACCTGTTGCGAGAAACCAGCATTGACCGGGCACTAGCCGCCTACCCGCATCCCGAAAAAATCCCGCAACGAAATATTGAGTTAACGCGTGAATTGGGACTTGCCAAAATGCAGGCTTTATTGGCAGCGTGTTATCCGCAGGACTAAAAGAATTATTTAGTTTCTTCTTCAACAGGACTCTCTCCAGCGGGAGCGTCTTGTTCAGTAATGGTTTCTTCGGAATCAGCATTTCTTTCAACGAGCTTCCATTTTTTCTCGGGAGCCTTTGCGGCGACGTCCGCTTTATTTTCAGCCTCATCAGCTTCATTTTTTTTGTTTAACATTTCCATAAACTCTACAAACCAATCCTGTTCTTTAACGCTATCCATATCCGGGTCGTTAAGAATCTCGCCGGCTTCCGGCAAAGTGGCCTTATCTCTGGCGTTTTCGAGTGCTTTCAAGCAAGCTTCTTTATCGCCGCGTAAACCATAAATACAAGCCAGGTTATAAGAAGCTGTTCCTGCTTGAATGGCATTGGCCTTTTCGAATTGTTTTTTGGCCATTTCGTACAATTTATCACCAGGTTTGACTTTTTTAAGTCTGGCCAAATCCATGTAAGCGACACCGCCATTGATCGCCGCACCCAGGTAATCGGGATTGATCAGCAGACAAAAAGCGAACTTATCGATGGCATCCTGATAAATTCCGGCCGCCTCGTCACCGGTTTTGGTTTTTGCCTGATGCAATAAAGCAAAGCCCCAATTGTATAAAGCATCAGCCCGAAGCGGATCATCGAGTAAGACTTCTGCATAGCCTTTATAAACGGCTTTAAAAAGGCCATCAGCGGTAGCGCCTTCACTTTTACGAGCCTTTGCAGTTTGCTCAATGGTTGCCTTGAGTTTGGATTTTTTAGTGATCGATGTTATCAATGACATGGTATTTTTTACTCCTGTCCGAGTGGTTATTGGTCCGATTATTATAGAATAACAGCTCTACTTATAACGACACTATTTACCTTTTTTATTTCTTTCGCCTTGTGCCGGTTTAGCCGCACGCGCCGAAGGTTTTTTAGTATGACGAAAATCTTTTTTCCCGGTGTTTTTATTGGGTGCATTCTTTTTTGGCGCATCGACAACCTTTAACGAAACCGGTTCATAGCCCGTATCGGCGACGCGCGGGATTTGCCGTTTCAACAGTTTTTCAATTTCCGCCAGCATCCAGGCTTCTTCGGGACAAACCAGTGACAAGGCTTCACCGCTCGAACCCGCTCGTCCTGTACGGCCAATGCGGTGGATATAATCTTCGGATACTTGCGGCAGATCAAAATTCACCACATGCGGCAGCTCATCAATATCCAGTCCGCGCGCCGCAATATCGGTCGCCACTAACACCGATACCTTGCCTGTTTTAAAGTATTCCAGAGCCTTGTTACGCGCGCCCTGGGCTTTATCGCCATGCAATGCCACCGTGCGAATGCCATCTTCAATGAGTTGTTTCTCCAGTCTATCCGCACCGTGTTTAGTGCGGACAAAAACCAATACTTGCTTCCAATTATTACTGCCAATCAGGTAAGACAGTAATTCGCGCTTATACTCGCGATTAATACCGTAGACGCGTTCCGAAATGTTATCAGCCGTGGCATTTTGTTTAGCAACCTCAACCTCGACCGGATTATTAAGCACAGACGCGGCAAGCGATTTTATGGCATTCGGCACGGTAGCCGAAAACAACAGGCTTTGCCGCTGCTTGGGCAGCAGCGCCATAATTTGCCGGACATCCGGCATAAACCCCATATCCAGCATCCTATCGGCTTCGTCCAAAACCAGTATCTCGACATTTGACAAGTTAATATTCCGTTGCTGTACGTGGTCAAGCAAACGCCCCGGTGTTGCCACGACGATGTCGCAACCTCTGCGTAACTGACGGGTTTGCACGCCTATACTCGCACCGCCAACGACCGCTTCCACATGCAGAGGCAAATACTTGCCGTAACTTATGACACTTTCATACACCTGCGCCGCCAATTCGCGGGTTGGCGCCAGAATAAGCGCGCGAACACGACGCGGCTTTTGATGGGGATCACTGTTTTCAGCCAAACGCTGCAATAACGGCAGGGTAAAACTAGCGGTTTTTCCAGTTCCCGTTTGGGCGCCCGCCAAAATATCCCGTCCTTCCAGGATAAGTGGAATCGCCTTTTGTTGCACTGGCGTAGGTGTTATGTAACCTTGCCCGGTTACTGCTTTAAGGAGTTCCTCGGTTAAACCGAGTTGTTCGAAAGTCATTAAAAACCTCTGGATAGATAGTTTGTTCATTATCAAAATATATTGATAATTTGTAACAATTCAGCGAATCCAAAAACCGGCAAATCGCTGAGAACTTGCCCCCTCTCCTGATGGAGAGGGCTGGGGAGAGGAGAATTAAACATACATTTAGCATTTTTTGATTCCCCCTCACCCTACCCGCTCCCGCTGGAGAGGGATTCTTGTGCTTCGCGCTGAATCGTTACGATTATTTTAAAATGTGTTGCATAGAAGAAGTATACGGTAAAAATAGCCTAAACCTTGAATGGCTCTTGTTAATTTAGTGTATTTTATGTAATAACCCTTTGTTTCCAATTTTAAAAAACCATTCACTCCGGAGAGAAATTTTCCAGCTTTGTGCCAATAGCAATAACCGGCAATTACAATAATTTTGTCACTAATACTTGGTAAAATTACCGTGCTTGAGAAGCCTGTTTTCGATAGTTAAAAACAAATACAAAAGGTAATTATTGTTATGATTGATATTGTTAGCATACCTGGTTTCACACACCCTTTGAGTTCAATTATTCACTTTATAGGGGCACTCTATTTTAGTTATCTGGCCTACTTTTTAATCCGCCGTGGAAAGGGGTCAACCATTCGCATTGTTTCACTGGCTATATTTTCCAGTTCTTGCGTTCTTTTACTACTGACCAGTGCTGTTTATCATTTGTTAGCTACCAGCGGAACAGCACACGCAGTTTTTCAAAGGCTCGACCACGCCGCTATTTTTCTGGTTATCGCGGGTACGTTTACACCCATACACTGTATTCTTTTTACCGGATTTTTAAGATGGGGATTTCTCCTTATCGTCTGGATTCTGGCCATCAGCGGCCTTGTCC
>JBBQCU010000427.1:0-3688 GCA_038319065.1 Methylococcales bacterium | reverse complement strand
CAATGCTACCATAGTCCTGCAAAAGCGAACAAAGCATTATCAGGTTGATGAATATGGTAGGGCTTTTTGCCAGTTTCTGTTGTCTGCCACTAAAAAAAACCGGTGGCAGGAATCAGGCAGCGTCGATGTTGATAAGCATTTCTAAAAGACGGTTTTTCAGTTAAAGATTCCGCTCTGGCATTGATTAAACGGCTGGAAATTATACGGTCTTTCGACCAGGAGGGTATTAAGCCCCAGTGCAAGTTTACGGCTTTAATACTGCCGTCTTCCAGCTTTACGACAGTGAGAATTTTTTGTCCCGGTGGGATATTGTAATCAGGTTGATAATCCGGTAAACGCTGTAAACTAAAATGTTCCATAATCTGCGGCTTTGTTGCGATCAAGTTAAAAAGTCCACACATAAATGAACCCTGAACTCACTAAACTGGAAAGAACCTTCAAGACATCTATTTTATCAAAGATTGATGATCCTCTGTTTGATGAATACCAAATCGAACTATGGATGAAACGAGATGATTTGCTGCATCCCATTGTTTCAGGCAATAAATGGCGTAAGCTTAAATTCATCCTTGATCATGCTTTGTCTTCTGGGACCAATACGATCATCAGTATGGGTGGGACTTATTCCAATCATCTGCACGCCTTGGCTTATGTTGGTAAAACGTTAGGATTAAAAACCACAGGGCTTATCCGAGGAGAACGACCGGAAAAGTTAACCCCGGCTTTATCCGACATGCAAAACTGGGGTATGGTCTTAAAGTTTGTAGCCCGCTCTAACTATAGACTCCTGCGGCAATACAAAGGGATTTATGATTTACCCGGATTAAAGCCGCAACAATACTGGCTGCCGGAAGGCGGGGCGCAGGTGTTAGCATTAAAAGGTGTCGCGGAACTGGTCAACGAAATAGATGTCCCATACGATATAATCTGTGCGCCCTGTGGAACAGGAGCAACGTTAGCGGGTATTATTGATACGGTCCCTGAACAAGCATCAGTCATCGGTTTTGCGGCATTAAAAAATGCCGGATTTTTACATTCTGACGTTGAATCTTTATTACCGCGGCCTTGTATTAACTGGCGGATTAACCATAATTACCATTTCGGTGGTTTTGCCAAAACCAGCAATACACTTACTGCATTTATTGCAGATTTTGAATTCAAAACCGGAATTCCTCTTGAGCCGGTCTATACCGGAAAAATGATGTACGCACTTTACGATTTGATAACTAAACACACTTTTAAACCGGGTCATCGTATTATTGCCATTCACACCGGAGGATTGCAGGGAAACAGAGGATTCTCATTATGAAACGCTTGTTAGAGCCTGAGTTAATGGAAGACGAAATTCAGGTAAAAGCCTATGCTAAAGCAGATTTTGAAATACCTCATAATGAGTTTATACAACGGTTGAAATCGTTTATTAATGATTCCGGGTTTAACGGTACCGCCCTCGATTTGGGATGCGGTCCGGGCGATATCAGTTACCGCTTTGCCAAAGCCTTTCCTTTGTGCAAAATCCATGCGGTTGATGGTTCCAAACCAATGCTGGATTATGCGGCATCAGAATTATCTTCTGAACTGGCACAGCGTATAAGCTTTATAAAAGGTCTGTTGCCCGGCGTCATATTACCCCAGCCCAGCTATGAGATCATTTTCAGCAATAGTCTTTTGCATCATTTGCCTGATCCGCAGACGCTTTGGCAAACAATAAAAAAATATTCCAGGCCGGGCACACGTATCATCATAATGGATTTATTGCGTCCAGAAAGTATTGAGGATGCACAGATTATGGTGAATAATTATGCCGTCAACGAACCCGAAATTCTGCAACAGGATTTTTATCGTTCTTTACAAGCGGCTTTTAACCTATCGGAAATTGCTGCACAGATAGCACGGGCTGCTTTAAATCTTAATATTGAACAAATCAGTGACCGGCATGTTTTTATCACAGGCGTTATACCCGATTATTTAAGAACAAAAATGGACATAAACGAAGCATTTGAACCAATAAACCTCGAAGCTCCCGAGCTTTACATCAATCGCGATCTGAGCTTGCTGGAATTCAACAAAAGGGTTTTGGCACAGGCAAAAAATGAGGCCGTACCCTTGCTTGAGCGGCTTAACTACCTGTGTATCTCCTGTTCAAATCTGGACGAGTTTTTCGAGGTTCGAGTTGCCAGCGTTATCCAAATGGCCGCTATTGATCCCAAAGTCGTCGGACCGGATGGCTTAACGCCAAATGAACAATTGGAGCAAATATCAATTCATGCGCATAAATTGGTGGAAGAACAATATCAAGTTCTTAATGAGATTTTGATTCCGGAACTGAATGCTGAAAATATTCGTTTTATTCGCCGTAATGACTGGACAGAAGCACAACACAAATGGCTGTCGAACTATTTTAATGATGAGTTATTGCCCATTTTAACCCCCGTCGGCCTGGATTCCGCGCACCCTTTCCCACGCATACTCAACAAAAGTTTAAATTTTATTATTTCCTTGACCGGGAAGGATGCCTTCGGCAGAAATAGCGGTAGAGCCATATTACAAGCACCCAGGTCCTTGCCGCGCGTCATTCAATTGCCCAGTGAGGAAACTCAAAGCGGCCCTGCTGATTTTGTGTTTTTGTCCTCGATTATTCATGCGTTTGTCAGTGAATTATTCACTGGCATGACCGTTAAAGGCTGCTATCAGTTCAGGGTCACCAGAAACAGCGATTTTTTCGTCGATGATGATGCCATTGATGATTTATTGCTGGCCGTTCAAGGTGAACTGGCCATGCGTAATTATGGTGATGAAGTGCGATTGGAGATTGACCGGCATTGTCCTGATGATACGGTCAGTTTTTTACTGGATCGCTTTGAAATGACCCGGGACCGGTTGTTTTTAGTCGATGGCCCGGTCAACCTGAACAGAATTCAGGAAGTTAATAATCTGGTAGATAGACCTGATCTTAAGTTTAACCCTTTCAAACCGAGCGTTCCGCCACAATTGGGACGAAATAAGGACATTTTTACAGCGATTAAACGTCATGATATTTTGCTGCACCACCCTTTTGAATCTTTTTCGCCCGTCGTTGAATTTTTACGCCAGGCAGCGGCGGCACCGGAAGTATTAGCCATTAAACAAACGCTTTATCGTGCCGGTACTGATTCGCCCATCGTTGCCGCCTTGATAAAAGCCGCACGAGCAGGCAAGGTAGTAACCGTTGTTATTGAGTTAAGAGCTCGGTTTGATGAAAAAGCCAATATTGATCTAGCGTCCAAATTACAGGAAGCCGCAGTCCATGTCGTGTATGGGGTTGTGGGTTATAAAACCCATGCCAAAATGTGCCTGGTATTGCGCAGGGAAGGAAAAGAGTTGCGAAATTATGTGCATTTTGGCACGGGCAACTACCATCCTAAAACCGCTCAGCTTTATACCGATTATGGTTTATTTTCCTGTGATAAAGAATTGGGTGAAGATGTCAGGCGCGTATTTGCACAGCTGACCAGTTTAGGCAAGGTTACTAAATTAAATAAATTGCTGCAATCCCCGTTTTCCTTGCATAAAGGGATTCTTGAAAAAATTGAACGGGAAATAACCCACGCCAAAAATGGTAAACCGGCAAAAATCATCATTCAAGTTAATGCCATCGTAGAAGAACAATCCATACAAGCACTTTACCGCGCATCCCAAGCGGGGGTTG
>JBBQCU010000426.1:0-3698 GCA_038319065.1 Methylococcales bacterium | reverse complement strand
TGTGCTGCCGCAAGCCATGTCGTTACGATGTGAATACTTCTGGTAAGGCACACCCGCCTGCTCGCACCAGTCAACAAACATTGCCTGTGAAACACTTTCCGTGCTGTATCGATGATTAGTATTAACTTTGATCACAGGCCCTTTATTCACTATGACTTTATGGTCCGGATCGTAGGCTGAAGGAAAATTAGGTTGAAAGGCATGTGCCATATCGGCGCTAATTATAAAGCTTTGTGCCAATGCTCTCGCAAAATCTTCTCTATTGGATTCAGATGCAAACGCAATACGTTGAAGAATATCGGTTAGAAAGCTGCCATCTGCACCTTTATTGCTTTCGCTGCCAATTTCTTCGTGGTCGAAGAAGGCACAAACTAAAGTATTATCGTTAGCTAAAATCTTATCATCCAGAAGGGCTTGTAATGCTGCATGACAAGAGGCTAAATTATCCAACTGGCTATCGGCATAAAATTCACTGCTTCCACCCCAGAAAACACCTCTTTGTGTGTCATACACAGCCAGATCCCAAGACAAGATACGCTCAGCATCATAACCTGATTGCTCTTGCATCAGTTCTGAAAAACAAGCTTGTGGCAAACATTCCTCAGCTAATGCCGATAAAATTAACGGTAATTCATTCTGCTTATGTAGCTTTAAGCCCTCTTCATTTACAGCCCTGTTCATGTGGATTGCCAGATTGGGCAATCGTAATAAGGGTCTGTCAAAATTTAATAACTGACTAACTATATTATTTTGGCCGTCTTTATAACTGATTCGCCCGGCAAGACTCAAGTCCCTATCGGTAAATGTGGCAATAATGGGTCCACCATATACCTCAACACCCAGCCTTAACAAGTCATCCGTACCCATGGCTGCATTCGGCTTTATTCTTAAGCCAGGGGAATCGGTATGTGCGCCGATAATTTTGAACCCTGTTTCAACCAACGGTTTTTGTCCCCATACGAAAATGATAATAGAGGAATCATCACGGACAACATAATAACGTCCACCAGGCTGCAAAACCCACTTTGCTGTTTCATCGAGTTTTACAAATTGAAAAGCCGCAAGCTGGGCTTCGACATTTTTAACCGCATGCCATGGACTTGGGCTGGCATCAATAAAATCCAGTAAGTTTTGAACCTGTTGCTGAGCGCTCATTGTTTTTCTTTTAAATCCAGTGCGGCGGAGTTAATACAGTAGCGCAGCCCTGTTGGCTCGGGGCCGTCCTCAAACACATGACCTAAATGAGCATCACAGACTTTACAAGTCACTTCAACTCTACGCAGCCCATGGCTGGTATCAATATGTTCCGTCACGCTACTTTCAGGTAAATCAGACCAGAAACTTGGCCAACCTGAACCTGAATCATACTTTGTCTCAGAATCGAACAGTGGACTTCCGCAACAAATACAATGATAGATACCCGCCTTTTTGCAATCAGCATATTTTCCGGTAAAAGGCGGCTCGGTGCCTTTTAGACGACAAATATTAAATTGTTCAGGGGTTAATTTATCCTGCCACTGGTCATTATTGGTGTGTTTTTTTTCTGTCATAGTTATACACCTTTCCCGCTATTCAAACTGTTCATTGTACGCGATGAAAACAACTTCACCAAAAGTTCAATGACCGGGCTTAATTATGAGTGGGCTTGTGCTATTCTAGGCTCAACATTCAAACAACTTATATCAAGTTAATGGAAATATATCTTGTTGGCGGTGCAGTACGCGATAAATTACTTGGGCTTCAGGTTATAGAAAGGGACTGGGTAGTAATAGGAGAAACGCCTGAATCGATGGTGAAGAAGGGATTCCGGCCAGTTGGAAAAGATTTTCCGGTATTTCTGCATCCGCAAAGCCATGACGAATATGCACTAGCCAGAACAGAGAGAAAAACCGCACCCGGCTATAAAGGTTTTGCCGTTCACGCTGCCCCCGAAGTTACTCTGGAACAAGATTTAAAACGCCGCGACCTGACCATCAATGCGATAGCAATGGCGCCAGAGGAACGGCTTATCGATCCTTATGGAGGCCAACGGGATTTGGAAAACCGGATATTCCGTCATATTTCACCAGCTTTCGCTGAAGATCCAGTGCGAATCCTGCGTGTAGCACGTTTTGCGGCACGCTACGGTCATCTTGGTTTTACGCTAGCTGAAGAAACCAGAGAGCTAATGCAGTCTATGGTCACAGCCGGAGAAGTTGATTATCTTGTTCCTGAGCGGGTATGGGCAGAATTATTTAAAGTCCTCAAGGAGCAGACGCCCTCGGCATTCTTCTATACTTTAAAAAACTGTAATGCGCTGGAAAAAATCTTTCCTGAAATAAACTGCTTGTTTGGCGTTCCGCAACCGGAAAAACATCACCCGGAGATTGATACCGGTTTACATACTATGCTTTGCCTGGAACAAGCGGCTCTATTATCCGCTAGCCCTGAAGTAAGATTTGCGGCGTTGGTTCACGATCTGGGCAAAGGCATCACGCCAAAAGATCTCTGGCCGCATCACTATGGTCACGAAAAAAAGGGACTGATGGTTCTGGAAAATTTGTGCGACCGTTTGCGGGTGCCTAACGCATTTAAAACATTGGCCATGCACGTCATGCAATATCACACACATTGTCATAAAGCGTTTGAGTTGCGAGCTTCAACATTAACCGACGCATTAGGTGTGTTAGGCGCATTTAAAGCTAACAATACGCTACTTGAGTTTTTATTGGCTTGCGAAGCGGATGCCAAAGGCCGGACAGGATTTGAGCACACAGCTTACCCTCAAGCCGAAATGATAAAGCTGGCGGCTAGAGCAGCCGCGTCTATAGATAAGTCTGCTATTTTGAACAGCGAACTTCAAGGTGCGAAAATCGGTGAAGCAATTCGCCGCCTGCGCATTAAAGCCGTGGCTGAGGTTATCAACACCTACAAACCGTTGTAAAATGTGTAAACTTTAACCAACTCTGAGCTTAAGTCCATGCCTTCCTTTGATATTATTTCTGAATTTGATATACACGAAGCAAAAAACGCTGTCGACCAGGCTAATAAAGAGGTATCCACCCGTTTTGATTTTAAAGGCTCAAATTCGACCTTTGATCTGACGGACGACAAACTGGTCATGATTTCTGAATCAACTTTTCAACTGCAACAAATGTTCAGTGTTGTTTGTTCAAAACTCAGCCGACGCGGCGTCGATGTAGCCTGTATGGATGTAGGTAATGCTAAAGGCAGCGGTAAAATGATGCGCCAGGAAATTATCCTGAAACAAGGCCTCGACACTCTTTTGGCAAAAAAAATCGTCAAACTGATTAAAGACAAAAAACTTAAAGTGCAAGCGACGATTCAGGGAGATAAAGTCAGAGTGACGGGCAAAAAACGGGATGACTTGCAGGAGGTGATTCAAATACTAAAAGACGAAAAGCTGGAAATGCCGTTGCAGTATGATAATTTCAGGGATTAGTCGCTTCCACATTATAGTCATTCATCACTGTGGCGAGTTAAACAATGAGTAAAAAGCTCAGCAAAGCTTTGGGTGATGTTTTCTATAAAAACAGTTGAATTTTCTGCATCGGGGAGGGGGTCGCCGACTATAACATCACAATTAAACGGTACAAATAATGCTTCGCCTCTGGGTAAGGCGCGACCCAAACCATAAATCACTACGGGAGTTATCTTTATATCGTTTCGTTCTTTGGCTAAATAAAATAAGCCTTTTT
>JBBQCU010000425.1:0-3705 GCA_038319065.1 Methylococcales bacterium | reverse complement strand
CATTGGAAAAGCAGGATCTGGTTATTACTGTACCCGCATCATTCGATCCGGCTGCCCGTGAATTGACAGTCGAATCCGCGCGCGCAGTGGGACTTGACCAAGCTATTCTATTGGAAGAGCCCCAGGCCGCTTTATACAGCTGGATTGAAAAAAGCCAGGGCGACTGGCGTAAACAAGCGAATTGTGGCGATATTATCCTGGTTATTGATGTCGGCGGCGGAACCACCGACTTATCCTTAATAGCGGTCACAGAAAGAGACGGTAATCTCGAACTCACGCGTGTTGCTGTTGGTGAACATATATTGCTTGGCGGCGACAATATGGATTTGGCTTTAGCCTACACCGTAAAAGCCAAGCTGGAAAAAGACGGCAAACGCCTGGAACCCTGGCAGGTTCAGGCCTTAACGCATAGTTGCCGGGATGCCAAGGAAAAAATATTCAACAACGATGATATTGATAATATTCCCCTGGTCGTCGCTAATCGGGGTTCGTCTTTAATGTCCGGTAATCTGCGCACCGAATTGACACGTGAAGAAGTCAGCAGAGTATTGGTTGAAGGCTTTCTGCCTAAAGTGGCTGTCAGTGACCGGCCGGTAAGCCGCACCCGGACCGGTTTAAGAACCGCCGGTTTGCCTTATGCCCAGGATGCCGCCATCACCCGGCATTTAGCGGCTTTTCTGTCCAAACAGCAAAAAGCCACTGACGATCTAAAAGATATTAACCTGCCCGAACATGCCACCTTCCTGCATCCTACCGCCGTCCTGTTCAATGGCGGCGTGTTAAAAGCCAATGCCCTGGCTAAGCGATTAATGGAAGTGTTAAATTTATGGCTGCTAGGCGAACAAGCGCCTGAAGCACGCTTGTTAGCAGGCGCTGATCTGGATTTGGCGGTTGCACGAGGCGCGGCTTACTACGGCTTTGTGCGCAAAGGCAAAGGCGTTCGTATTAAAGGGGGTACTGCCGCGTCTTATTATGTCGGCATTGAAAGCGCAATGCCTGCCGTGCCTGGCTTGGCTCCGGAGATTGAAGCCCTGTGTATCGCGCCGTTTGGCATGGAAGAAGGCACACAAGAGGAATTGCCGGACGATGAATTCGGTCTGGTTATTGGCGAGCCGGTGCGTTTCCGTTTCTTTGCGTCCAATACCCGTCGTGAAGATAAAGTCGGTACACGTCTGGAATACTGGACAGATGAAGAACTGTCCGAATTGGATGAAATAGAAATTACTTTGCCGGAAGAAGGCCGCAGACCCGGCGAAGTTGTGCCGGTTCATCTTTGTGCTGCGGTAACCGAAGTCGGCACACTGGAACTGCAAGCAGTTTCGCAAAAAGATAGCGGCCGCTGGAAGATTGAGTTTGATGTGAGGGCAGGGGAATAAGGACGTGATTTGTGCAGATTCTCAATCGTTCGATTGGGAGCCAGCGCAAAACATTTCAGTTAAATGAGTTGGGTGTTTAACTACTTAAGATAAATCGGGTGCTTTAATGCACCCGTTTTTGTTTTCATCACATCGCCTCATGTAAATCATCTGCCCAGAGTAAAGCCATGCCCCATCTAAAACTATTCCTTCTGGCCCTTGGCTTTTATACTCGTGTGCCTTGCCCGCAAACATTGGATTATAAGCAATTGCCTCAAGCAACTGTTTATTTACCGCTGATTGGCTGGCTGGTTGGCGGCACCACGGCGTTAAGTTTTTATCTGGCTGATTTACTATGGCCGCAAGTAACAGCGGTGATCTTGGCGTTAATCGCCGGTATTTTCCTGACGGGCGCTTTCCATGAAGACGGTTTTGCTGATGTTTGTGACGGTTTTGGCGGCGGTTGGGGCAAAGAGCGTATTCTGGAGATCATGAAAGATCCCTGTATTGGGGTTTATGGCATTCTTGGGTTGATGTTAATCTTCTTATTGAAGATTAGCTTGCTTGGCAGTATGTTAGCCGCCGCCGTGCCTTGGGTATTATTGGCCGGACATAGTATTAGCCGGTTGATGCCGTTGTTGTTGATGCGCTGTTATGTTTATGCGCGTAATAACGACAGCAAGGCGGCTGGTGCAGTTTATAAACCTGATCTTCAAGAACTGGCTGTTGCTGCAGCGTTAGCATCAGTGCCGCTGGCGTTGCTGCCAGCCTTCTGTGTGCTGGCTATCTTTCCTGTACTGAGTGTTAATTGGTATTTGGGTTGTTTTTTTCATCGCACTATCGGTGGCTATACGGGTGACTGTTTGGGCGCAAGTCAGCAAATTGCCGAAACTGTTTTTTATCTAAGCGTCAGTGCCTTATGGACATTTATTTAATTCGTCACACTAAAACCAACACGCTTAAAGGACTTTGTTACGGTCAAACTGATGTCGAGCTGGCTGATAGTTTTCTCGAAGAAGCAAATCAATTGCAACAGAAATTACCCTGGCTCATGCCAAATAGTTTGGTTTTCAGCAGTCCGTTAACGCGCTGTGTACAATTGGCTGAAAGGTTTTCCCGCAACGTGACTATTGATCCTCGTTTGTCAGAACTTGATTTTGGCGATTGGGAAAGTACACGCTTTGATGATATTGATGTCGATGTTTTACAGCACTGGACGGATAATTTTGTCCAAGTCGCGCCGCCTAACGGGGAAAGTTTTATCGACTTATGTCAGCGTGCCGGCGCTTTTTGGCAGGATGTAGTATATGGCATGCACACGGCATCAGAACAAATTTTAATAATAACCCATGCCGGCGTTATTCGTGCTCTTTTAGCGCACATATTAAAATTGCCGCCCGCGAATGCTTTTCAATTTCGGGTCGACGTGGGTTCTGTACATAAACTCCAGCATTCTAATAATTACACTTATATAAACTACATCAATCTGTAAATGAAACACGGTGGTATTACTTATTTTGTTGTTAGAAACGTCTTTATTTAATTTTAAAAGGGATCAACTATGAAACCATTAGCTGTTTTGGGTACCGGTTCAGATGCCGGGAAAACTAGCCTGGTAATGGCCTTGTGCCGGATTTTTGCTGACCAGGGTTTAAAAGTTGCGCCCTTCAAGGCGCAAAACGTTTCCAACAATTCAGCAGTCACCCAGGAAGGCCGCGAAATTTCCAGGGCACAATGTTTACAGGCTGAAGCGGCACGGATAGAACCCAGTTATTTGTTTAATCCGGTCTTGCTTAAATCGCATGGTAACGGTTCGGTGCAAGTTGTTGTGAATGGGCTGGTTCATAAAAAACAAACGATAGGGGCCTACTATGATGAAATTGATGAATTAAAACAGCATGTACAACAATCGTTTTCTCGCTTGCAACAAGATTATGATCTGGTGATTGCTGAAGGCGCAGGATCGCCCGTCGAATTAAATCTGCTGGATAAAGACCTGTCAAATAGCTTTGTCGCCAATACCTTCAAGACAAAAAATATTTTGGTCGCAGACATAGAAAGGGGAGGGGTGTTTGCCTCCATTTACGGCACAATGGCTTTGATGGATCCGGTTATGCGCAGTAATCTTTCCGGTGTAGTCATCAATAAATTTCGCGGTGACCGGTGTTTTTTTGATGAAGGCGAAAAGATTATCAGGGATCGATTTGGTGTGCCGGTTTTAGGTGTACTGCCTTTTCAGCCTTTAAATATCGATATGGAAGATTCTCAGTCTTTGGGAAATTATCAACAGCGCCAGGATGATGTAAAAATCCGGGTTGCGGTGATTGCCTACCCAGGCTTGAGCAATTAT
>JBBQCU010000424.1:0-3711 GCA_038319065.1 Methylococcales bacterium | reverse complement strand
CAAAATTAGCCTGTGCCTGAAATTACCAACAGGCGGCTTGGCTATCACTTTTTTTGTTCCTTGCCGTGCCGGACGAGCCCGAGGTTTACGTTCGGGACTAGCCTCAGTTTTGACATTCTTCGGCTTGCTTGGGGTTATCGGTTTATTCATCGGGAAAAGTATAGGAACCTACAAACATTGTTAATTCTACCTTTTGGGATTGGTGTTCTTCAATATGTACAATTGGATTTAGAAATACTCTTTAGCCAAACAGGCCACCGCAACCGCCGGCGCGCATTCTGCCGTTGTTAAGCCTGTTTGATTTGCAGTCTCCGGAAATAAATCAGAAAAATCGAGGTACGGATAACCTGACAACTGCGCGAGTTGTTTTACCAGAAAACGTCCCACACCAGCGCCTATTACTGGGCTGCTTTTAGGGAAATTCACGTATTGAATCCGGTATTCACAAGCTCGCTGTATTTTTTGTAATTGTTGGGCGCGAATGTTTTCAGCAAATCGTTGCCAGCGAGGTAACTCCTCAGGAAAAAAATCACTGCCTATCATACGCGATAATCGCCTGGCACTGGCGGGTATGGTTTTTTCCGCACCATCCGCCGTTTCGCATTGGTCGTGTAATTCTTTGAGTTCCCCGGTAATGCGGTAGACATCGGCCATGGTTGCGAAATGCTCAGCCATTAGGCCAATTTCCTGATCTTGATCCCGAGCGGTCTGTGCTACCGCCATCACCGCTGTTCTAACAATGCCTGTATAAATAAGTTCCCTGGATAATAAGCGTTGATAATCAGTGTAGCCTTCCGGCAGAACTTTGCCCTCATTCAGCAGAAGAATATCGGTAGTTGTGCTTCCTATATCGACAAAAAGCCCGCTACCCACCTTTTGCGCTGCAAAAGAGGTACTGGCCAGCCAGTTTGCAGAAGCTATAGCTTGATAATGTCCGGCTTCAACCCGTTCAGATTTTAGAAATCCCTCCAGGCCGGCATAGATTAGACAACGCTGCTCAGGTAACAGCATCGTCATAGTATGGATGATTTGCTTAACACCGTCTTCCCGGTTTTCAAAAAGATCAACCAGCTCACCCGTCATGGTGATAGCATGACAATCAAACGGACCGGATGCTTTCTGCAAAATAAGGGTTGCAGCACAGTGCAATTGATCCAGTCCTTTCCATAACGGACAGGGCTGCTGGTAAACAGCTATAATCTCACCCGCTGGGTTAATAACGGCAGCTTTAAGATGCGCCCCGCCTATATCCCAGCCTATAAGATTAGTCTGACTCATTTTGATTCACTTTAACGGTTATGGGCTGGTTACAAACTGCTTTCAGGGTTGGCATGCCTTTTAGTAATTGCAGGATATTTTCCGCGACATTAGTGCCCAATGCTGCGTAAATGCCCACAAATGAGGTAGTCAGGCGCGGATTTATTTCAAGGACAAGTATTTGTTCCGGCGTTTCTATTAAATCAATGCCGGCATAGCCCCATAATTCAGGCAAAGCGTGAGCGATATTATCGACAAAATCCTGATATACACTTATATCAGAATAATAATTGACAATGATTTTTGACAGATGATATTGCTGGTTAATAATGTTGAATTGCTGCAAATTGGCGCACAATAACCAGCCAATGCCTTCTTTGAACAGACAGGATAAACTGGTTTTTTTACCATGCATATGAGGCTGAATAATATAGTGGCCTGTTCGTGAGTGCATCTGCTCAAAATCCTGCCGGTCTATCAGTATGTAACTCTCTGAACAGCCTACACCGTCAATGGGCTTGACCAGCCATTGCCCGGCTTTGTTGACCGGGTTAGCAGAGCTTGACTCAACCAGCTCTTGTGCCAAGTATTGGCAATCACTAGTAAACATTCGAGTGGGTACCGTAGCAATATGATGCTGTTTGAGGTGTTGATAAGTATTGAATTTATTGCCTGTTACAGCAACAGCGCAGGCAGGCGAAGTTAATAATCGTTTACCCAATAACTCAGCAATTTGGCACAGTGATTGTAAAATTCCGTCAAACTCGGGGGCTATTGGCCATACTGCATCACATTGCAGTGCTATTCGGGCAAATTCTTCATGACTGTTATTTTCCGGTTTGATGATAACCGTGTCAAACCCGGCTGTGTTTATTGAACCTTTCACGCGGCTATCCAGCATAACCACGACTGCTATATCGTTCCCATGCTCTGCGCAGGAACGTAAATTATCGAGTAACGCTTCCAGCATCAAACTTCCTTCTCTCAGAAGCGAATCCGGTAGTTCCTGCTTATTAAAACCACCGCCGGTGATATACTCAAATACTAAAATTTTCATCGTTACATTTTATCATCAGGAACAACGGCAGCCGTTTTACCCATGAAAATAATTCCAGTCATCGATTTGAAAGATGGTGTTGTAGTTCATGCCCGACAAGGAATGCGTGAACAATACCAACCCATTAATACTAACTTGTGTAAGTCGTCAGACGTTCATCAGGTTATTGAGGCATTTATGGGGATTTATGACTTTGATACGCTTTATATTGCTGATTTGAATGCAATTACCCATCAAGGCAACCATAACATTTTAATCAGTGAGGTGTTAACGTCTTTCCAGAATATACTATTCTGGATTGATAGAGGCTATCAACGCTTTAGCAATCATCCCGGTAATTATTTACCCGTATTAGGCAGCGAATGCTATAGCAATGAAACCGTTTTAGAGCTTAAAAACTTCAATAACCACTTTATTCTTTCTCTGGATTATTCCAAGTCGGAAGAGCTGGGGGCAAAAAGTCTGTTTTCTGATCCGGGCTTGTGGCCGGAAACTATTATCATCATGACCTTAAATCGGGTCGGTAGTCATCAGGGCCCTGATTTGGATAAGTTAATTCGGTTTTGCAGGCAATATCCGCATAAAAATTTTATTGCCGCGGGTGGTATTAGAAATATCGCTGATTTGCTGGCTTTAAAACAGATCGGTATACAACGGGCGCTTATTGCCAGTGCTTTACATTCGGGAGCCATCACACCTGGAGATATTAAAAACCTGAAGACAAAAAAATACCCCGGCAAGCCGGGGTATTTTTAACTGCAAAGACAAAGTGCGTTATGCACTCTGTGCTAACAACTTATTCGTTGTTAACTGCAAACGGATGTTTAGCTGTCTTTTTTGCAGCAACAACTTCAGCAGCTGTTGGTGAGCCGGCAATAGCACGTTTCAGAGCTTCTTTAGTTGCAGCATAGTTAAATTTTTCAATCTTGCCATCGTCTTCAGCTTGCCAGTGAATGAATACACCCACAGAAATGAATAAATCATCTGCTTCATCAGCCGGGATTGTGCCGTCTTCTACACAATCAGCAACAGCCATAGCAACAGCGCGTTGAGCAGGGCCAAACATTTGAACAGCTTGTTTAGAACCTTTGATAGTTACTTTGTTGAATAAAATAGTTGCTGGTTTAACCATCAGGTTAGGTGCAACAACAGCTAACAGAGTAGAAAAGCCGTCTTTGTTGTTTGTTAAAGCGTTTGCAAATGCGGACTCAGCAGCTGAACCTCTTGGTCCAACCATCAAGTCGATGTGTGCAATTTCATTGCCTTCGCCTACTAAAGATTCGCCAACGCACAATTTAGTGATTTTTGCCATGCTTGTTTTCCCCTACGAAAATAAAATTGAAAAACCCGAACTTATATCGAGTCTTTATTCACTCCCAACAATTATGCCGGGAGAT
>JBBQCU010000423.1:0-3713 GCA_038319065.1 Methylococcales bacterium | reverse complement strand
AAAAATGGTGATGGAGTTGCGATCAGTGGTGGCCCAGGTTATTTCATCTTTTATCTGAGCGATAAAATTATTCAGATCCATTTCCACCAATGGAGCATCTAATATACGATCGCCTTCCGGCCGCAGTGGCGTGGCTTCGTTTGATTTATTTTCAACTTCTATATTTTCAGTTGGTGCCGTTTTTAAATGATTATCGGCACGTGTATTTAATTTTGAAATTAAGGCATCAGACCTTTCATCTGTGTAAATGCCATAGCCATTTACCAATACGCCTTGCACGTTATATTTATTAGAAGAGATAGCATATAATATTGACTGATCATCAGGATTAGATTCGCCTTCAAAGCGGTAAACTTTATCAATTTCAAAATCATCAGGCGACAAGGCCATATTTGGGTTATTACATACCAAAAATTCTCTATTGATATTAAAGTCAAGTGTATAACCGTCCTTCTTTAAACCGTTAATAGTTTCCGATAATGTGCCGTAGCTTTCTTTCATGTTCTATTGTATATATTATTAAAAAACCAAACAGGATAATTTACTTTCTTTCGCCTCCCCCATAAAATCTCAACCGGGCATAGCTCCTTGTTTGCAAGCATTCAATAGCCACCCCCCTTGAAAACCCGCTCGCTTCAAGCCTGCAGTGATGTATAGACAGTTCTGCATCAATCGCCACAACAAGTTTGTACGATGGTTCTCGATCATTAAAACAATCGGACCTTGATTAAGCCCATAGTGCCATGGCGACACCCACCAGCCATGAGGATTGCCGGGTTTTCCAGGGTGAGTCGGGTTAAAAGACGCTTTGAAGCCGTAGGAATTGAACTCCGTCAACCTGGCCTGGTGAATACAGTAGTGGAGATTGGCCAACACGATTTCAGGCGCAAACGGAAGCGATGCAGCAACTACCCAAGGTGCAAGAGTACCGTCATCAGGCCCGTATGGCACACCGCGACCTATATAATCAAAAAACTGCCGCTCAATCTCATTTATTTTAAGCATGTCCGGCCCGGGTCCATCACTTGCAGTGATTCCCCAGCAATGTGAAGCATAGCCTGAGAATTTGGCTGGGTTGTCAATCGCATACTGTTGTTGCACATAAGTCGCACGGCGGCTGTTTTCAAAATAATCTATGCCTTTGCTACGCATGAAGGCGTCCTGAATACCACGAAAGTCAATCCAGATGTGCGAGAGTTGATGTGTGAACATTGGACCGGCGTACAGATATTCATATCCATAACGCTGCTCCCACCGATAAGTGGAAGTCCACGCAGTGTAGCTGGCATCTGGCAATGGATATGTAGGCGAACCCAATCCTAAGATGTACAGCAACATAGACTCATCATAGCCTTCCCAACGATATTTTAGAAATCCACTTTCTGGTTTCCAACCGTGGGTTACCGTTGCTCCCCGGTTTTGCGCCCATTGCCAGTCCGCACGACGATAGAGTTCGTTGGCGAGGGTGCGGATTTCCTTCTCTTCTGAAGTATCAGCATCAAAATATATTCCAGCCGTCAATGCCCCTGCGAGCAGAAAAGTGCTGTCTATTGTCGATAGTTCGCACTGCCATGCCCGTCGGCCTGTCTGCATATCGAGAAAATGATAGTAGAAACCTTTGTAGCCGGTTGCATCAGGTTCAGATCCTTGCGGGCTGTTCCAAAAAAAACGTAGCGTATTCAATGTTCGTTCTACTGCGGCGGAACGGGACATGAATCCCTGTTCAACACCTACCGAATACGCCGCCAATGCAAGACCAGTGGCCGCAATTCTCGCCGGCCAATCCGTAGCGGTTTTGTCGATAATCAATCCGTTGTCTGGATTAGCTTCGTACAAAAAGTAATTGAAAGATTCGTGCTGAAGTTTTACAAGTTCTGCATCTGTACATAGTTGCTTTCGCATAATTTCATTTGGTTTACTGCGACCATCTTAGAGGCTGTCGAAATTTAATTTGATGACTTAATTAGAAGGCCGATGATGCCATGAAAAACTGAATTTGATCCGCCACGGCGGACGCCAATGTGGTTGCATGAATGCCGAACCTGGTTAAACAATAAATCGCTTTTAAACATTTTCTTAATGAACTGCATTCTATTTGAAGAGATGTTCATTTTTCATCCTTTTTAGAAACTGATTTTACTCTAAGCAATTTCGCATTGATAGCAACTACAATGGTGCTTACACTCATTAATACGGCACCTACTGCAGGCGTCAATAAAATACCGTATTTGTAAAGCACACCTGCCGCAAGCGGTATTGCCACTACATTGTAACCCGTAGCCCAAATTAAATTTTGAATCATTTTGCGATAAGTGGCTTTGCCGAATAGAATTAAACTTGCAATGTCTTTTGGGTTGCTGTTTACTAAAATTATTCCTGCTGTCTCGGCTGCAATGTCGCTTCCGCTTCCTACTGCTATTCCTATATCGGCTTGCGCTAATGCGGGTGCATCGTTTACGCCGTCACCGGTCATCGCAATAAATTCTCCTTTTGCCTGTAGTTCTTTTATTTTTTCTAATTTTTGTTCTGGTAATACTTCTGCAAAATATCCATCCATCTTTAATTCATCGCTAACACTTTTTGCAACGGTGGCATTATCGCCGGTAAGTAAAATGGATTTAATTTTATTGTCGTGAAGGGTTTGTATTGCTTCGGCAGATTCCGGTCTTATTTTATCTCCTAATGAAATGTACCCTGCCAATTTATTATCCACAATAATGAAAACAATTGTTTCAGCATTGCTGCCTGCATAATTTTCGGGTAAATCAATTTTATTTTCTTTGAGATAACCTGGGCTTACTACTTTGATATTTTTCCCTTCCACTTCTGCTTCAATACCCTTTCCGGTGATGGCTTTGAAATTATCTGCTTTAGGAATTGTAACGGAAAGCTCTTTGGCTTTGGCAAGTATCCCGGTTGCAATGGGATGTTCTGAATTTTGTTCTAACGCCGATGCAATGCGAATGATTTCTTTTTCATCAAAACCTGACTGTAACGATTTAATTCTTGCTACTTCAAATTTTCCAATGGTGAGCGTTCCTGTTTTATCAAAAATGATGGTGGTGATTTTTCGTGAGTTCTCAAATGCTGTTCTGTTCTTAATGAGTAACCCATTTTTTGCAGATAACGCAGTGGAGATGGCAACCACCAATGGCACGGCTAACCCAAGTGCATGCGGACAACTTATAATAATCACCGTTACCATTCTTTCCAAAGCAAATTGAAGTGTTTCACCGTATATCAGCCAAAACGCAAACGTTCCGAAACCTAATGTCAATGCAACGATGGTGAGAACGAGTGCTGCTCTGTCTGCCAGCAGTTGTGTTTTCGATTTTGATTTTTGTGCATCGTCTACCAGCTTAATTACTTTGGAGAGATAAGAATCTTTCGCAGCATGCGTAACGGTAACTTTTATAGAACCGTTACCATTGATAGAACCTGCAATTACTTTTTGGCCTTTTGTTTTTTTTACGGGAGCTGATTCACCGGTGAGCATGGATTCGTTTAAATAACTTTCTCCTTCTGCAATTAATCCATCGGCTGCAATTTTTTCTCCGGGTTTAATAAGAATGATGTCTGCTTCTTTAAGTGAATCTGTTTTTACATCACAGATTTTATCGCCAGCCACAAGATGCGCCTGGTCGGGCATTAACTGCACAAGCAATTCCAATTCACGGGATGCTCCGGCAATTGATTTCATTTCAAGCCAATGA
>JBBQCU010000422.1:0-3717 GCA_038319065.1 Methylococcales bacterium | reverse complement strand
GCACACGCCACAACCGGATTGTTCCATCCCGCATACCAGCAGCAATCACAGCCATATCAGGTGAAAAAGCTACACAACGCACGCCTTCTGTATCGTGGTCAAAAACGCGCACAAGAGAGCCGTCATTCGTACGCCAAATTCTTATGGTGCCGTCATCGGCTGCCGAGGCAAGCATACTATCGTCTGCGTTGAAGGTAATATTGGTGACCCGGTCAGTATGCCCCAGAAAAGTTCTTATTAAGCTGCCGTCAGAAGTATTCCAGAGCTTGACGGTGTGGTCGTAAATTCCGGCAGCCACTCTTTTTCCGTCAGCGGTTAGCGCCACACTCCTGGCCCATTCTCCCGTTTCAATAAAACGGACTTCTTCACGGCCCGGAAGAGCAAATAAGTGCACCCCAATTGATGACCCTACAGCCAAAAGGCCAGCACTCTTAGAGAGCGAAACAGCGTTGGCCCTTTCCCAGGGTTGTAAGTTAATGATTCCTAAAAGTGCATCATCCGAGTTTAAGGTTTTCGGGGAAGAGAAATCTGCGGGTGTAAAATGGTTGGAGTGCTGCCCAGGCAGGCCAGGCGAAGCTGGGTAATTTCCATTCGGTAAGAATTCAACAGGGCCGAAGACTGCGCCCACAATAAAGAAACAACCAAGAGAAATTCCTACTAATCTCAAAAACCATTTTGGAAATATATTAGCCATCAGTCACCTTCTGCGGAATATCGTGAAACCTATTAGAATGTTAAATAAAGAAAATCGTGAATGACTCAGCGATTATTTTACTGCTCAATAGAATAGAGTTTTGCGGAAATAGCGACCTGTGTAAAACAGGTCGATCCCGGAAATCGGCACATGATAAATGATCGAGTTTGATGCGCTCAAAAAACATCCAACGGTTTTTCAAAGTTTTACAGGAATAAACCTTGCGGCAATTTATGATTTGGTGCCATCTTTTGAGCCAGATTTGGATCAGCGTGACCTGGAGTGAATGCAAAACGTCAGCGTGAACGTGGGGCAGGCCGGGCGGGGCTATTGAAGGTCTCGGAAGGCAAACCGCTCTTTATGATTCTATTTCAAAATCCATCCTGTGGAAGAGGTCCGAGGATACATCTTTGGGATGGGACAATCACAGGTTTGGGGGTGGATTTAGCGCTTGACTCGATACTGAAGCGAGTCTTCGGTTATGAAAAACAGTTGCTTGCGCGTAAGGTTGGGGAGATTGAGCAGGTTCTGAAAATGTGCCCGGACCTGGATTCATCATTGATGGCACACAAGGCCGAATTCGCCGTCCAAAAGACAAGAACAAGCAAAAGAGAATGAAAGCGGCAAGAGAAAACGTCATAAGGTCAAAACAATCTTGTCACCGGATAGTTTGTAAATAGACCGTCAAAATGTCGTTCTCAAAATCGAAAATAAAAGTATCCGGCGGCTGGAAAAAGATTACGTTGATATTCTCAAAATGTCTATTAAAAATCAAACAGCAAGGGACGATGCAAGCATCATCCCTTGCTGTGCTTTGGATATTACAGTCCGATGCCTCTATGAGTTAGATAGAAAAGCATACGGCCCATTAATTCAGCTACAAAAACCAGCACGAACGCACCATAGGTCAAATAGCTCATCATGCGCACTTTGCCAGCTTGTTCAGTGGTAATGTAGAGGAAGGCCCCGAATACACCTGCGCCGATAAATACCAGCGCCAAACGGATGAAATAGAATGCTCCATAAGCGCCCATTATCAAGCGGGCACTCGCAACAGCACTTTTAGGCCCAACGGCAAGGTAGCCCATGTATAGTGGTTGAATGACCAGGATAAGCCCCACCAATACGATGCTGGCAATCGAGATGCCCTTAAGGGCTGCGCGCAGCAGGTCACATTGAACATCCGCACTGCCCGGATTCTTGTTCTGGATATAGGCATAATTGATCACAAATGCCACACCCAGAGCCAACCCACCCAACAGAAAAGTGGTTGCGAAAAAGGAGATGGGAGTCGCGAGTGAGTTCCAGGCTGGCTGGTTAGGCAGCATGTAAACCTGCGACATACAGAAAACCAGGGCCAAACCCGCCACCGCGGCCAACCATGCAACAATGTTGCGGCTTGCAAAGGTACCCCATTTGAACCACTGCATGGCTGAAAATGCGACACCCAATACGGCAAATATCACGCCAGACAAAATCTCTCGGCTCAGCCAGGAGGTTGCCAGGTTGGTTACAGCGCGGGGAGCATAGAGGGGGTTCCCAAGATGAAACAGGGATGCCAGCATGCCCAAGCCCAGCGTAACAATGATGGCGACTAAAGCACGGTCGCTCAAATGGTCTGCCTGTTCCATGCCAGCCTTTCGGCGGGCAAAGTAATGGACGATGCCCAAAACCAGGAAAGCGCCGACCGACATTTGAGCAAGGATTGTAAAGATAACTAATGCCCAATCATGAATACTCATGTTACACCTGTTCCATATCGAGGATGCGGCCGGTACCCTGGCCACTTGGTTGTGAATGTCGATGGGGTGTTATGACTAATGCCGGGCTGGTGAAATGTGCGTCAGGCAGCGGTTCAACTGAATTCTCCGTGCCATACTTCTTGCGCATTTCTTCCAGTTCGCCAAAGTCTAAAGCGCGCATAACACAGGCGTCAACACAATAGGGATTTTCGCCCTTGGCAACCAGATCTACACACATATTACACTTGGTCATTTTGCCGATGGCTTCATTGAACTGCGGAGCTCCGTAAGGGCAAGCCCATTCGCAGTAGCGGCAGCCAATGCATTGATCGGTATTGATCAAGACGATGCCATCATCACGCTTTGTGATAGCCGCTGCCGGGCAGACCGTCACACAGGCAGGGTGTTCACAATGATTGCAAGCAGTCGACATGGAATAAGCAAACATGTTGCTGGGCAGCAGCAACGAGCGATCCTCAGGATCAGGCACCCATCCACCACCACCGTATTCATAAACTTTACGCCAAGTGATGCCTACAGGTAAATCATTCTTGGACTTGCATGCAATGGAACAGGCTTTGCAACTGTTACACACACTTGAATCAAAATGGAAAGCATATTGTTTCGCCATCTTATACCTCCTTCACCGGAACACGGCCTGGCCATTTGTAATCTGGTAAAAGCTCAATCGGGCCGGTGTATTTCTTAACTTGGACATTACAGCTGTTCCAGCCCTGATGACCCTGCCCGGTGGCAATAGCGCCGTTGAGAGTATTGGTGGCGCCAGCCTTGTCAATGCCAGACTGTTCATCGATTTCTGCCCAGGCACCTTCGCCAAGTGTAACCACACCCGGAAGCAAACGCTCGGTGATCATTACAGGGCGAATGACAGTGCCGTGGCGGCTGGTTATTTGAACAACATCGCCTGAATTAATTCCACGCGCCTTGGCATCAATTGGATTAATCAAGAATTCTTGAGGGAAAGCTTCTCTCAACCAGGGGGCACTATCGAAAATGGAATGTGAGCGGCGGCGATAGTGGATGGTGAAAAGCTGCAGGGGGAAATCGCCCTTGGTTTTAGTTTCCCAATTTGCAAATGTATCTTCGTAACCTTCGGTCACGCGGCTGTAAGTCGGGATCGGGCGGATTTCATTGAAGCCTGAATTTTTGACAAAATCAACAATTTGCTGGCAGTGAATTTCCAACTTGCCGCTGGTGGTCTTGAGAGGATTGGCAACAGGATCGTCACGGAAGTCCTTATGAGCAATAAATTCGTATTTA
>JBBQCU010000421.1:0-3721 GCA_038319065.1 Methylococcales bacterium | reverse complement strand
TTTAATCGTTTTGATATGTTGTTCAGTTAAAGGGGTCATGCTCTAGGTTGCGATCTGTAATAATATGCTTGTAGGATATATCGATTTTAAACAGTATTGTGTAAAAACTAGTGTGAGGTATTTTTTGCGAGTTACCTAAGTGCCTGTCAAAAATAAGTTGTACAACTTCTGCTAATCAATCGTCTTGTCAGATTGTTTGCAGCGATTGAACTGTACAGGTTGTTTTCAAACGGGCGATTAAATATAAAGCAAATGTAATGCCAATTATAATTAATACATTATTTTCAATAGGGTATAAAAATCCACCCATTCCATTATTCAAAAAATCACAACTGTGTAAAAAAAACTGACACATGTTCCCTTATGGGTTAAGTTTTTCACGATTTTCTTTTCACTTAATAACAGAAAATAAGTTATACGAGTATCACTGGCCGCTGGTTAAATGCCTCTAACGCCTTGTCTCCGCAATGACTTTGAAGAGGCTATGTGGAAAATTTTGCAAAGGCACAGGTGTAAAAAAACCTGACACATGCATCAATAGGCAAGGACTATCCCGTTCTTAAACTTTAATATCAAGCATGGCGCATTTAAACCTGGAATTTCAACCCGTCGGTTAATACGTAACTTAATATAATCAACTTAGACCACGCGCCCGCGATAGTTCTCCGGCATCTACAAAAGCAGACTAAATCTATCGCCTTGACCTTCAGCGGTTATCAGCCGGACCGGAGGCCGCCGAAACCGGTTGGGATTGTTGTTTGGGCGCTGGACGTTCCGATGCGCGTGGTTGATAGAAAAACTTGATCATCCAGGCTATGGGTAAGGCTGTGTCTAAAGTGTGTATTGAGCTCAAGAGGTTTAGCGCGGTCCTCAGGGGTAAAGTTCCGGTAGTGCGTTGTTTATTGGCGCTATCACGGTTGTAGGTTGTTTGGCGCTTGGTAAGTTCGCCAATGATAAAGCCGATGCCGCCGGCAAGCAGCAAGGTTGAAGGAGCGGTTATCTCTTGGTGAATTTTCTTGACCAGAGTAGCGGTGCGAACACCAACCCCCTGTTGACGAATCACTATTTGCTGCTCTGCCTCCCTGATTTGAGCCGTCAGGGATCTGGATTTGCTTACGCTTGAACGGTAAGTCCTGATCATGGCTTCTGTGCGTCCCGACGCCCAGGAGGCTTGGCCTGGAGAGAGCGGAGGGTTGCCGGAAATTGAAGATAACGACTCTTGCGGCGCATCACCCGGCAGAGGATCAGCGCGAGCAACAAGTTGAAAGCAACGGCAAGCAGTATGGCGCTACTCGCCATGACACCTTTGTCGATCAGTCCCAACACCGCAGCGGCCATAAGTCCCAGCCAAGCACTACTCAGCAAGAACGCAACCATGACTCCCGCCATAATCATGGACACCAAACTCTCGCCTGCGCGTCGCGTTTCCAGTGCGGCGAGCCGGAACCGGTCATAAGTTAACCCACGCAGTTCATGCAATAACGATTGAGCATCTTCAAGCACGGTAGCATCGTTCACCGGATCGCCATGGGTTGCAGTTTGCCCGGGAGTCTCATCCTCTAAGGCGTTCTTCCGATCCATGATGTTTGACGATCTAGCGTCCGCTCAAAACGCGGCTTAGCAAAAAGCCGGCCGCTGCCGCGATGCCCAGCGACGTGATGGGGTTGTCTTGGACATAGCCACGGCAACTCTCCATTAATTGTTGCTCGGCATTTTTCAGTTGCTCTCCTTTTTCGCCAAGAGCTTCGGCAGCCTGATTGGTCGCACTGGCTATCTTATCGACAGCCTCATGTGCGGATTGTGATGCTTTGTCTATAGTTTCCATGATGGTTTCCTCGTTTATTTGAGTTGCATGTCATTCTTGACTGACTTCACGCCGCCAACGCCGCGTGCCACCGCAACCGCTTTTTTAATATCGGCACTGGAATTTACGAAGCCGCTCAATTGAACCACGCCCTTGAAGGTTTCAACGTTAATCTCGGCGGAGCTCAAGCCAGGCTCATTTAATATGGCTGACTTAACCTTGGTGGTGATGACGCTGTCGTCAACATACTCGCCGGTTCCTTCATGTTTGTGCGTCGAAGCACAACCAACAGCAGTCAGTAACGTCAGAGCCAAAAAAATTGCGGAAAAAATTCTAATCAGGTGTTTCATGAGTAAATCTCCATTAATGTAAAAAAAATCTAATAAGGTGTTCCATGACTAAATCACCAGTTATTACTTTAGCCGCAAAACCCGCCTTAGTCAGTTCGGTAGCGCACATAACGGGGTGTTGATTTGTAGATACGTAGTTTTCGGTTTTTGCTTTCTATTTTGTCTTGCTGGACTGGTTGACGGAGCCATTTTTCTTGTTAGGTTTAGTCTCAATTCTGACCTTAGTGGTGCCGTCCTCCTTCATATCAATTTTTTTAGCCGCAGCGCTCGATAGATCGATGGCGCGATCCCCGGAATAGGGTCCACGGTCATTGATTCTGACCTCGACCTTCTTGCTATTCTCGAGATTGGTCACTTTGGCTTTGGTCCCCATCGGCAAACTTGGATGGGCAGCTGTCATCTCCTTTTGGTTAAAGGTCTCGCCGTTGGCGGTCTCCTGGCCTTGCAATCCCGGGCCATACCAGGACGCCTCGCCCACCTCCTTGTGAATAGGGTTGCCGGCGGTACTCCCTTTTTCTTGCTGCGTTAGTTTGCTTTGCCCGCCTGAGTCTTCCCCCGAGTTTTTAGAGTTACACCCGGAAATAGCCAAGAAGCTGATCAAGGTGACTCGCAAAACGCAGGAAAGCCATTTGCGCTGAAACATGTTATCGTTCGGCGTTAACATGGTTTTCCATGACAAGTGCTGTGAAACGGAAATCAACCGGAGTTTCTCATCGTTTTGCGGGGTGTAGTGGTGTTGAATTGTTGGGTATGACATATTCTCTCCTGTTGTCTGGGAAATTCAAGCGGACTGGATACAGGCACTGATAATCTGTGTAGTAACCTTTACCGCTTGGTTATCGATGTTCTGTGTGCCAAGCTAATCATAGCTATCCAATCGTAATGCATATTTACGGCAATGATCCAAATACCCTGCCTCGTGGCCGGCCATTAGCTCCACAACACTTTTCCATAACCAGGCAGGCGTAGCGAGCGACTTGCTTCGGTTAAGCTTCAGTTCATTGCGCCAGCTTTTACGGGTTCCATCATCCATTTGCCAGGCATGTGCACAGCCGACAACGTACGCAAGATAACTCGACATAAGAATTGCCTCTTCTATACTCATTTCCTCAAGCTCTAGCAAGAGATCCTGCGGTATTAGCTCTCGAATAAACACGCCATGTTCCAGGAAACGTTCTACTAATTTACGGGCGATTCATCGTTTGGGTGCATCGTTCCGGTTACGTCCTTGCCGATTCCTCGGTAAACCGGTAAAGCGGCCGGAGAAGTCGAACATCGGCTCTCCGCTCACCATTAAATATTGCCGATAGCCGTCCGGATTGGTCCGGCTGTAAACGAAATCCAGGAATGTACTGTTTGATAATCATTGTTTGTGTTCAGTTTTATTTGTCTAAACTCATATCACACGCGCTTAGCATGCGGAAATGCCTGAAATGGTCTATAGAAGGATCAAGCCATGGTAGTTAGAAGCGTGGAGACAATCCATCCTATCGAGCTCATATGCTCATCCTGTCCAGGAAAAGACATGCTTGTGCTTACAGGTACCGGACACGTAAATTGAGTTCAG
>JBBQCU010000420.1:0-3739 GCA_038319065.1 Methylococcales bacterium | reverse complement strand
CGCATTGGACAGTGAAATCCCTTTCGGGTATACCGTTTTACTGAGGTTGACCATCCGCTGAACACTTTCCAGGTCATACTTTTTGCCCATTCCAGCATTCTTTCTGCAGTCACCAGCTTTGCTCCATTCCATTGCTGCTCTGAAATACCCCAGCAACGCTCAATCGGATTGTACTTGCTATGGTAAGGCGGATAGTACAACGATTGGACCATTGTTTTGGTATGGCCGACGAATTCAGCAACCAACTTAAGCCAGGACATTTTGGAATTTCAATGAGTTGCGTATAACTCGCTGATGAGCTATTCATGGTATGGGAGAGGCGGCCATTACGCCCTTCAACAGCGGATGAGCTACGATGGAAGCTGTGGCAAGTTTTTCGTGCACAGGTGCAACCGCTATTGCTAAACAAATTGGCATAGGTCGTTCGACGGCGTATAAACTACTTAAGGATTCTGGAAATAAGTAATATTCAGATTTTAAGCGAATATCGGTTGTATCTGCATGATTGACACCAATCAGCATATCATGGCTGTTAACGTGCAATTTTTTCCTAATTCTGCGCCTCCCCCTATTTAGAAAATTTGGAATGATTATGATCAAAGCTATGAATTTATCCGCTATAAAAAACTGTTTTTTACTTGTAGTCCTGTCTATGGTTTTATCTGGTTGTGCCAGTTTCGGAAAAGGGATGGTGGAAGCCATTATGGGAAGATTCAATTCCGAAGATGTGCGGGTTTGCCAGGTACGGGGAAAACCTTTTGCCGGTATAGCGCCTGGATTGGCTAAACCGCACACTAAGACCAAAGTATTGATGATACATGGCGTGGGTGATCGTTTACCCGGATATTCCACGGAACTCATGGAAAAATTATCGGTTCAACTGAAGTTGACGGCTAAATCAAGCTCTTTTAAAGACATACAGCTGATGTCCTTTAGTGATCCTGAAAAGAAACTGGGGAATTTACGAGTAACCCGGCTGCAAAATGAAAACAGGAGCAAGGAATTATGGTTTTATGAGCTGACCTGGTCGGAAATTACCCGTGATCAAAAGTCTATATTGGCATTTGATAATTCGGGCGAGTTTTCTTTCCGGCGGGCAAAAGTCAATGATATGTTAAAAGTATTCACTAATGATACAGCCCCGGATCCGATTCTTTATCTCGGGGAAAGCAGAGAGCTAATACTAAGGTCATTTGCGCAAGCTTTTTGCTGGATGGGCAAGGATAATTGGAATGACATCCCCGGAAATGGCAGGCATGGTTGTGATTTTACTAATGGCATTGGCGATAATTTCAATCAGGATGAAATCATTTTTATATCCCATAGTTTGGGAAGCCGTATAGTCATTGACGGACTAACGCGGATAGCCTCTTTACTGGAGCGCCCGGAAAAAAATTCAATTTTAAATGCTCTTGATAGAAAGAAGCGGGAAGCCTTGCAAAAAAAGCATATCCATATTTTTATGCTGTCCAATCAGCTCCCGATGTTGCAACTGGGCAAGGAACTCCCTGAAATAACTGGACAGAAAGCCGAATTTTGTAATATTAACGGTTCGAAATATAGATTGCGTTTGTTCACGGAAACGTCGATTGTTGCCTTTAGCGACCCAAATGACATACTCAGTTATGCTATACCCCAGGATTTTACCGAACAATTCCTTGATTCCAGACTGTGTATTAACGTAACCAATATCAATATTAATGTTGCTTCGGTTTTTGATGCGTTTGGAATCGGTAAAATTGCCAATCCTATGGAAGCCCGTGTAGGTTACAGTAGAGACGACCGGGTTGTAGCTTTAATTGCAAATGGTATTGGCAACAATCATATCGCACCCATTGTTAAGGAAAGGTGCCAATGGACAGAAATAACCGATTAGTTAGCTTGAATTCGGGGAAAATGCATTAAAATACCTGACCCAAAGTGATTAGGGTTGTGTCGCAAAATTTTTCGTAAACAGAGACAATGCGCATCTTTTTGAAATTGAAAAGCCGATGATTAGTTTTAAAGGAGCGCATTTTCCAAAGGATGTCATTGATTTCATGCTGTTCGAACATCGGGATGAAGCGGCGGCTACCGCCTTTTTCAAGCAAGCAATAGTTGCCAACGGATTTCCAAAAAAATTAAGGCCTTTCATTCGGCAAAGACCACCCTAGACGGAATTGAAACGGCTCATATGATTCGAAAGAGGCTGCTATCCGAGAACAACATGCCTGCTTATAAACAGTTTATGTCTTTAGCAGGATAATTTTGTCCACTGATTGTAAGATTTTTATTCAAACTACTATAAATTGAATTGCCGAAAAATGAACAATCAAGTTGTTAATGTAAATTGTCCCGAATGGAAAGCGGACTCGACACAAAATAAGTTGATTACTGATTTAGAAGCGGGCAAGGTACTTCATTTTACAAGACTTGAATTTCCTATTTCAGCACTTGAACTGAGTTATTTAACTCCCGAAATACGTAATCCAAAATCGAGAAACATAAGTTTGGATGTTTCAGGAAACTTAAAAGGCGCCTCTGGCAGTGACGAGGTTCAAGCTGGATTAAATGCAATGATGGGACGCTTTCGTGCCCAGTCAAAATCACTTGTTAATAGCTATTTTCCTTTTTACAAAGAGCATTTGCGTTTGGCGCCAACGAGTTTTCGTCCTGATCAGATAGAAACACGAAATCAATCTTGGCGTGCCGATGACAGACGCTTGCATGTTGACGCGTTTCCTTCTCGGCCAAATTACGGTGAACGCATTTTGCGTGTCTTTATTAATGTAAATCCTCATAAGATAGCAAGAGTATGGCGCCTTGGCGAGCCATTTGAAGCGGTTGTTGAACGATTTATTACAAACACAGCACCTTATTCAGCTTGGCGAGCAAAAGCATTAAATATTTTTGGCGTTATCAAATCAATGCGCAGTGAATATGACCATTTAATGCTCCAACTACACAACGCAATGAAGCGCGACTTAGATTATCAGCTTAACAGCCCGCAATTAACAGTTCCATTTCCTGCGGGTTCTGTTTGGGCGTGCTTTTCGGATCAAGTCTCACATGCTGCGATGTCAGGACAGTACATGATGGAACAAACGTTTCATTTGCCAGTATCGAAGCAATATGACACTAATACAAGCCCGCTAGCAATATTGAGGCGTTATACAAGGCGTGAATTAATCTAATCCGCGCGACTGGCTAGATTGCCGACTGTTTGGGCTTCAATATGTTGGAATAACGATGAAGCTGTTAACTTAACCTACTCGACTTGAGGTGGTTCTGTCGCAAAGTTTTTAAAAATTCGAGACAATGTGTTTTTTTTAGCGATTGAAAAGCCGATGTTTAGTTTTAAAGGCGCGCATTTTCCAAAGGATGTCATTCTGTACGCTGTGTTTTTCTAAATTCGTTATGGCTTCTCTTATCTTGATCTAGAAGAAATCATGGAGGAACTTGGCGTTAACGTTGATCATGCAGCCCTGAACCGTTGGGTTATGGACTATATGGGTATACTTGTACCGTGCTGCCGCCACGTTCTCTAAACAAGCGATCAATGGCATCGAACAAGATCATCGCTTTATTAAAAAAATCACCAAACCGATGCGGGGATTTAAGGCCTTTCATTCGGCAAAGACCACCCTAGACGGAATTGAAACGGCCCATATGATTCGAAAGGGGCAGCTATCCGAGGAAAACATACCCGCTTCTAAGCAGTTTATGGCTTTAGCAGGATAATTTTGTCCGCAGATTAATG
>JBBQCU010000419.1:0-3740 GCA_038319065.1 Methylococcales bacterium | reverse complement strand
TCACAAGGGGTAATCATTCCAGATCGATCCGTGAAACTTGCGACACATCCATTTCGCCGGCTTTACCCAAAATACTGGTAATCAGCAGTTGGGCGAAACGAAACAGACTCTGCATTTGTTCCATGCGTTCCAAATACAATTTGGCTAGCTCTTGATCTGCTTCCGACATGCTGGACATCGATTTAGACAGGCGCGCGGCGTTATCGTCCATCACATGTAAAGCGCGGGAAACATCGCGCATCTCGCGACCCGCTAAGATGTTCGAGATAATCTGCCAAAAGTCGGTTTCGGCTTCATAAAACTTACGGCGATCACCTCGGCCTTTGACCCACACCTGCCGCACCATACCCAGATGCTCAAGCGTTCGCAAGTTCATGCTCACGCTGGCCTTGGAAATATCGAGCAGTTCAACCAGATCATCAAGGCTCAAAGGTTCGGCACTGAGCATCAGGGCACCATAAAGCTGCCCCATCACCTTACTAAAGCCGAAGTAAGAAGCTAATTGACCCAAACCGTCCAGCATACTATCCTGAACCGCCTGCAAATTCATGTCATGACTGGGAATCCCGTTTTTATCCGGCACCGACATAGCCATACCTCAAACTTTTCTCTGCTGTT
This sequence comes from Methylococcales bacterium, assembly GCA_038319065.1. GTDB lineage: Bacteria > Pseudomonadota > Gammaproteobacteria > Methylococcales > Methylomonadaceae > Methylobacter_C. Next base: position 3,122 of record JBBQCU010000419.1, on the reverse strand, counting down.
TTGTGGCAACTTCTTTGATTACTAGAACTATCGTATCATTCTTAAAGACTGGTGACAACCTATCTTTAAATCATATACCCTCTGTTGAGCTGTGTCATATCCAATGGACAAATCGTGATTTGTAATAGATGTTAATTGTGAGGGTAGTCGTATTTAGGATCTTCTCGTCTCCTAGATTGGGAAATTCGAACTGAATCGCGTTGACAAATATGCACTTTTGTTCTAAAATAGATCCAGGTATTGAACAATTTTGGGGAGGAGCTAATGTCATCAATTGCCGATTAAGAAGCGCTAAAAATGAGAGCAATGATGGCAGCGGCATACACTTATTGCACGGCGGTGGCAATAGCCGAGACATTCGCCGCATTTGTGACATTTCGGCGGTAACAAGCGAACGACTCGCGGCATCAAAATACCAACTCGGCGATTTTCTCCCTCATATCCGCCAGTCAATTCGGCGGGAATATTGCAAATAATGCTGCAAATGCAGTAACAATTGCAACATTTACAACATTTTGAACTTTAGCCACCAATCCTCGTACAAAATCTCATTCATACCGTAAAGCATCGATTGGGTTTAATGAGGCAGCTCGATTCGCTGGATAAATCCCAAAGAACACACCAATGCCAAGTGAAATCATCGTGGCTAACAAAATACTTGAAAACTGAACCGATGCTTTAAGATCAGGCACAAGCGTAGTAACCAGCAGTGTGCCACCGGAAGCAATGAGCACGCCAATGCCACCACCAATTAAGGCTAAAACGGTGGCTTCCACCAAAAACTGCAAGAGAATATCGCCTTTTTGTGCGCCCACGGCTTTCCGCAAACCGATTTCACGTGTGCGCTCGGTCACAGTCACCAGCATAATATTCATAATGCCAATGCCCCCGACTAATAAGGAAATCCCGGCAATAATGGCAAGAAAAACAGTGAGCAATCCGGTTATGTTGCCCAAACTGCTCAGTAAATCATCTTGGGTAAATATCTGAAAATCATCTTCGTCACGGAAGCTAATACGATGTTCCTGCCGCAGTGCTTCACGCAGTTCCTCAGCCAATTTATTTACACTCTGGTTATCACGCGCCTGCACAATAATATTCCCGACAGGACGCGCGCCCGTCAGTTCACGATCACCACTCAAGCGATTTTGCACCGTGGTCAATGGCGCAACAATCAGATCATCGTCGCTGGGGCCAAATCCTGCCCCACCAACCGCATTCATGACCCCTTCAACCCTAAAGGTAATACCTGCAACACGAATATTCTTGCCTACCGGGTCGATGCCGGTTGGAAATAATTTTTTTACAGTCTCCTGCCCTAGTACGGCAATACGTGCCTGACTTTCCATATCGTCCTGGTCGAAAAACTGCCCTATTATGACCGACCGACTGCGAACAGAAAGATAATCAGGTGTCGCCCCCAAAATACGGACGGAGATCTGGCGTCCTTCATAAGTCGCATTTTTAGTAACTGTACGCTGTGGCATAACAACGAGTGCATCAGGTACACGAAATGGATCAGAGATCGCCCGAACATCATCCAGTGTAAGTCGTCGTGTCACCCCCTGATCGTTTTGCCGTGGGAAAACGATGATGAGATTAGTACCTACACCGAGGAATTGCTTGCGCACATAGCCATCTACCGCCTGTCCCAGCGATACTAAAACAATAACCGCTGCCACACCTATCGTTATGCCCAGCATTGTCAGTATCGAACGGAGTTTATTACTTCCCAAACCAACCAATGCCATACGGACATTTTCAAACATGGGGTGTACTTTCTCGCAGCCTATTCAAAACGCAATGCATCAATCGGCTTCATACGTGCAGCCCGACTGGCAGGGTATAAACCGAAAAATATACCCACAAAACTACTTACAGCCGTTGCCAAAAGGATAGCATCCGCGCTCACACTGACTTGTAATGAAGGAATAAGTTTGCCAGCCAAAATGATCGCACCCCATCCTAGAGCGATACCAATCAAACCCCCAAGAACCGACAGGACTACGCTTTCGATCAAAAATTGGCTGAGGATGTCTCGCCCCCGTGCCCCGACAGCCTTCCGCAAACCAATCTCGCGCGTTCGTTCGGTAACCGAAACAAGCATAATATTCATGATGCCAATGCCACCAACCAACAATGAAATACCCGCTATCATCCCCAGAAAAACCGTCAGTATGCCTGTTATACGGCCTAATGAAGTGAGCAAATCTTTTTGGTTGATAATTTGAAAATCTTGTTCACCTTGAAATTGCACATCATGCGCTGCCGTCAGATAGGCTTCGATTTCACGGGTCGCTTTATCCATTGATTTTTCTGAGGCAGCCTGGACATCAAATACATCCACTCGATAACCACCATCTTTGGTACGCGCTTGATCCAAACGGGACTGCGCGGTACTCAGGGGTATATAAATAACGGCGCTCTGATCGCCAAAGAAGCTGGTACTTTTTTCTTCCATGACGCCGATAACCGTAAACACACGGTCATTAATGCGGATAATACGCCCAACTGGATCAACCGTTTTATCACCATACAAACGCTCGACAATCGTTGTCCCCAGCACTGCGACACGTGCGGCGTTATCCACATCTGACTGGCTGATAAAAGTTCCACCTTCACGTGGCTTCCAACTTCTCACCTGCGGGAAATTGGGGGTAACCCCGCTAACAGTTAATGTCGTACGTTTGGCTTCGGCAACTACCGTCCCTGCGATCTGATGCTCCATCGCCACCTGACGAATACTGGGCGCAATCGAAGGGTTCGACAATGCATTGCCTTCAATAGTCGTCAAAGGCATGATGGTTGTACGCGTACTTGAGGTAGGCGCAGCCGAAAAGACAAATAGGATGTTCGATCCTAAACCTTGAAACTGGGATGAAATATAGGTTTCGACACCTCGCCCTAGGCTGATCAAGGCGATAACGGCCCCTACCCCGATGATGATTCCCAGCGTGGTCAATACTGCCCGCAAGCGATTGATCAACAGTGATGAAATAGCGATGCGAAAAATTTCTAAAAAGTTCATGTTCGAGGTTTCATCAATTTACGTGGTTCATGGCATCAACAAGTGTCAGTTTCAAAACGAGCAAATCGCACTAACACTTGCTCTAGTTATCAAT
>JBBQCU010000418.1:0-3771 GCA_038319065.1 Methylococcales bacterium | reverse complement strand
TTATTCATCATGCAAGCATTATTGAAATAGAAGGAGACAGTTATCGAAGAAAACAGAGCCTTAAAAAATAACCCATTTTTTTAACTAAAACCGGCCAGGATAATTGTCGCCATACCGGACAAGATAGTTGACGCCAGACACCAACACCAACCAACCTTCTATCACCTGACGACCTAATCGAACTGACTGGATCAAAAAACCCTGGCAAACAGATTGAAGTGTTAGCCAAGCATGGGATAAAATTCATCACTCGCACCGATGGCAAAATTAGAACTACTTGGCAGGCCGTCAATACGGTATTATCGCAAAAAGCTAAAATCGACGAACAAGAACCCAACTTGGATTTTTTAAGACGATGACTAAAAAGAACAGTCTTCCTTCGCGGGTATATATAAAGCATGGTGCGTATTACTACGTCACCTTGCCTGATAGAAAATGGATTCGCCTCGGCACATCCGAATCGGATATGTACACAGCATTGGCAAAGATAAAAGCTATCGATGCCGGTACCGGAACAATGGCTGAGTATTTTGATCGGTATGAAAAAGAAGTGATCCCGACCAAGGCACCTAGGACGCAACTTGATAACCGGACTGAGATAAAAAACCTTAAGCAGGCATTTGGAAAGATGCTGCCTGATAATATCAAGCCAAAGCATATCTACGCTTACCTGGATGCTAGAGGCGTAACGTCTAAGACCCGCGCCAATCGAGAGAAGTCATTGCTCAGTAGCGTATTCAGTAGTTTGGTGCGCTGGGGGGTCGTGGAATCTAATCCCTGCAAAGTGGTAAAAAACTTTACGGAAAAGCCACGTGATCGATACGTTGAGGACTGGGAGTATCAAGCTGTTGTTGGATTGGCAAGCCCAGTGTTACGCGCCGCCATGGAGATCGCCGCAATAACAGGTATGCGCCAGGGCGATATTTTAAAATTGCGCTATGCTGACTTAACCGATACCGGAATTCCACTCACTCAAGGAAAGACTGGAAAAAAACAAATATTTGAGTGGACTCCAGCACTTAAAGAAGCACTACAGTCGGCACGGGATCAGAAGCGTGTTGCCGATAGTGCCGTGCATATTATCGCCAACGAGCGAGGACAGGCTTACACGTCAAATGGGTTTAAAAGCAATTGGCAGCGATTGATGAATAAGGCGATTGAGACAGGAGCGATTAAAAACAGATTCACGTTTCACGATCTAAGAGCAAAGGCTGGCAGTGATGCGATAGGAAATGCGCAAGAATTATTGGGCCATGCTAGTGCGGCAACAACCAAAAAAGTGTACGAAAGAAAGCCAGCGAAGGTGCGTCCGATCCGATAAAAGTTAGACACTTGCTGAAAAGTTAGACAATCCTAAATTTAAATTTATCTAACTCATTGATATTTGGGGTGAACGACGGGGCTCGAACCCGCGACAACCGGAATCACAATCCGGGACTCTACCAACTGAGCTACGCTCACCATAATATGGGATATTCTTGGAATGGCGCGCTTGGCAGGACTCGAACCTGCGACCCCCGGCTTAGAAGGCCGGTGCTCTATCCGGTTGAGCTACAAGCGCTAAACTGGTCGGGGTGGAGGGATTCGAACCCCCGACATCCTGCTCCCAAAGCAGGCGCGCTACCAAACTGCGCTACACCCCGATAATCTTCTTTAACATGACTGGCTAATTTTTAACCAACCTTGAAGAGCTGAGTATTATGACGATACTTACACCTATCGTCAATTCTTTTTTTCTCTCATCAACTAAAAGATCCTTGATTGATTAGTTAGCTCTTTGCTATAGCATCTTTAGCTTAATTCAATGCAGAAGGTCATAATTTGCGCTTTTTAAAAATCTCACCCCAGTTCTCTTCCCCAAAGAGCTATTCTATGCACACATTTTAGACATGTACAGAATTAGCCCTCTCCCTCAGGAGGGCTATCACTCCGAAAGATGTGTGCATAGATTAGCCCAAAGAAAGAGGAAGACAAAAGCGGCAATCTGTGTTTATGTTGAGCTTAATTAGGTTTACAAGCAGGATGGATGAAACGAGCATAGCCCATCGATAGGCCTACCTTAAAACGGCTTAACCACAGCCAAAATGACAATGCCAACCAAAAATAATACCGGAACTTCATTCATCCAGCGGTAATAAACATGGCTGTGTTGATTACGGTCATGTTTGAAATCACTTAGCCAGACGCCGCAAAAATAGTGATAAACCAGCATAAGCACAAGCAATGCCAGTTTTACATGTAACCAGCCACTGGCAGAGTAAAGCCCCCAGGCGTAATCAGCCAGCATCCATATGCCGAATATAAAGGTAGCTATCATGCCCGGCGTCATAATGCCGAAAAAAAGTTTCCGCTCCATCACTTTAAAGCGCTCATTGCTGATTTGATCATCGCTCATAGCATGATAAACATACAGCCGCGGTAGATAAAAAAGGCCTGCAAACCAGGTGACCATAAAAATCAAGTGCAAAGCTTTTAACCAAAGCATGGTTTATCCTTTTATCAGTGTTTCAATACGGGTTTTCATTTCGGCTGGATCAAAAACACCGGTTATCTTTAGGTCAATCAATCCGTCAGGACCAATTAAAAAGGTGCTGGGTATTAACTGTACATCGCCAAAAGCATCGGCGTGCTCCGCTTTCAAGTCCAGCGCTACGTCATAAGGTAGCTGCTGGTCTGTAGTCATTGCGACAACATGGTTAGGCGGGTCGTAATACATGGCAACGGCTATGATTTCAAGACCTTGCTTATGATAGTGCGTATAAAGATCAATTAAGTGGGGGATTTCTTTCATACAGCCAGGACAATCAGTTGCCCAAAATGTGACGACAACCGGTTTACCGTGTAAATCTTTCAGGGTGATTTTTTTGCCTGTAATGGTAGTAAAGGTTACATCGGGTGCCTTGGCAGAGACGTAATTTATCAGATCTATCGAAACGAATACCAGCACTAACCATAAAGATACTAATAAAATGAATCGGAGTGCGGTAAATCGAGTCTTTAAAAGAAACCTGGGGAATTGTACGGGCATCTGCGTTAATGTCTCACTTGGCAATACCGGGATTATAGCAAAGATGTTAAACTGTGCATTTTTTTAACGCGTATTCCCTTAGCCAACAATTCCATGAAAAAAATTCTTATTTCCGACAAATTAGCAGAAGCTGGTATCAATTATTTGAATGAGCAGTCTGGTATCCAAATTCATATCGAGACAGGACTCAATGAAGAAGGGCTCTGTAAAATTATCGGCGATTACGATGCATTATTGATTCGCAGTGATACCCAGGTTACCCAAAACGTGTTGCACGCTGCAAAACGTTTAAAATTGATAGGTCGCGCCGGTATCGGCGTTGATAATGTCGACATACCTGCGGCAACCGAGATGGGCGTTATTGTTATGAATACGCCTGATGCCAATGCGACAACTACGGCTGAATTGGCTATCGCGCATTTAATGTCGCTGAGCCGGCATTTACCCAAGGCAGACCGTTCTGTGCGTGCGGGCAAATGGGAGCGATCCAAATTGATGGGTTCGGAAGTCGCCCATAAAACGCTGGCAATACTAGGGTTTGGTACCATTGGACGTATTGTTTCACAACGCGGTTTAGGCTTAAAAATGCAGGTCATCGCTTATGACCCGTTCGTCGCTCCGGAAATATTTGCAGACTTGGGCGTTGAATCTGTGGGTTTAGATGAATTGGTGACGCGTGCTGATTATCTCACCCTGCATTGCCCACTGCTTGAAAAAACCCGGAATGTTATCGGTAGCGCCCA
>JBBQCU010000417.1:0-3790 GCA_038319065.1 Methylococcales bacterium | reverse complement strand
AGGAGTCTTTTAGTGACCCAAAGAGCGATGCTATAAAGCCCTACAGAGGAAGAATCCATGGGCGCTGGACGCGCATGTTGATTGATAATAATTTTTACTATGTCACATTAATAACCGAAGCGGGCTTTCTTTATAGCGCATTAAATGATGTCGCCGATGATTATATTAACGAACTGATCCCCTATGATTTTGTTGAAGGAAAAAATCACGGCAAGAAGGTAAATGAAGGTTGCTTATGGGATATGTGTCGGGATGCTAAGGGGTTAGGAGCGCAACTTGATGAGCTGAATACAAGAACATGGAAGTACTTGAATTCTCGTAGCGAATATCTAATTGATCAATGCTTCAATAAACGGCATAAAGCTATTTATTTTGTAGACGTGTCACTGGGCAAATTTGACCCATGCATGACGATTATTGCTTCTGATCCCGAAGTAATGAAAGAAATACGCTTTAAATCAATCATTGCTGATTGTCGTCACTTTGAAAAAGATGCCTCTATTGTTTTGTTAAGAGCAGAAAATGAACAGGCTTTACTTAAATCCTTTATAAAAAATGAGTTTGATGACATTATTGCTAATTTCGATACCAAAATTGTTAAATTAAAAAAGAAAAAGAAGGTCGTTGTTTGCAATGGCGTTGTTATTTAAGGTAACTCGCAAAAAATAACCTCCACTAATCCTTCTTAAATTTGAGGTTGAATAGTCATGTAGTATTTAGGTAGAGATGCGTCCCTGTCTATCCTATGGCTAATAGCTTTAAATGCCTTTTTACTCATCTTCACACCTTTTTGGTAGGTGGTTTCCATGAGTTTATTACTGGGTTAAATCCTTTCCAAGTCATGGTTTTCGCCCATTCCAAGGTAACTTCCAGGGTGTTTAAAAGTGTCCCGCTCCAATGATTTTCAAGAATTCCCCAGCAACGTTCAATCGGGTTATATTTGCTATGGTAAGGCGGGTAGAAGGCTAACATAATTTCAAGGTTATTTTTGTCCGCAAATTCAATCATGCGTTTCATGAATTGTGTTCTATGGTGGGGTGATGAAAATCACCTATTATTTACTGATTTATCATCTACTAAGTGGTATGGTTTCTGTTCCATTTAAGGGATGAATAAACCACTGTCATGTTAGAACAAAATTCTTATAAAAGCCCGGTCAGAAAATTGGTCAATTTTTTTGAAAAAAGCCGAGACAACTGGAAAGAAAAATACCAGCGCAACAAAAAAGAAAACCAAAAACTGAAAAATAAAGTTTGCGCGTTAAAGGCATCCCAGCAGAAATGGAAGAGCGAAACCTTACTGTTAAGAAAACAGTTCAAGGAAGCTGCCATCAATACGGAAAACATTATCTCCGAGCCCGCTAAAAAAAACCGGATTTGATGACGGCTGATACGCCGCTCGATGTGGCTAAAATCCGGCACCACAGCTATTCTGCAACGACTATTTTTCTAATGCTACAGCTGGTTTTAAATGCGGCTGTTAGCCTTAGAGGTAGCTCACGCGTTTTGACTATTGTTAACCCTGTCTTAGGTGAACCCTTAGAACGTGCTCCTTGTTGGTTTAGTGTGCGTAGTTGGCTGTTGCGAGTCGGTTATTATAAGCTGATGCGCACTAAAACCATTGCCGATGACTGGTGCTGGATAATGGATCACACGATACAATTGGGAAAAACAAAATGTTTGCTTATCTTGGGTATTCGTCTGAGTGAATTGCCTAAGGGAAGGAGTTTACACTACCAAGACCTGGAACCGATAGACTTGCTACCCGTAGAGACGTCTACCGGTGAAGTTGTTTGGAAACAACTGGAAAACATAGTCGCCAAAACAGGGGTTCCGCGCGCTATCGTCAGTGACTCCGGTTCTGACTTAAAATCAGGCATAGCCCAATTTTGTGAAAAGCACGATAGTTGCGTTTCACTTTATGACATCAAGCATAAAACGGCTTGCCTAATAAAAGCCGGACTGACCCAGGATGGGGATTGGCAAGCATTTATAAAACAGGCCGGCCAAACAAAAAAACAGCTACAACAAACCGCCCTCTCTCATTTGAAACCGCCAAATCAGCGTAGTAAAGCCCGTTATATGAATATTGAAATCTTGCTAAGATGGGGAATAGAAACACTAAAAATAGTGGCTAGTGGCAAAGTTTTCAACGAAGCTGAACAACAACAGTTGCCTAAACTTGAGTGGCTTAAAAACTATCAGGGCAAACTGCAAGAATGGGGTGAATTGTTGCAAGTTGCCACCCTGACAGAGCTAACTGTTCGTCAGGAGGGTATGGCTCGCGAAGGCAATCTAACACTGGAGAGACAATTCCAGGAACAGCGGCCAGAGCTAAAATATGCTTCTGCTATAAAACTAAAAAGTAATCTGATTGATTTTGTGAAGACACAAGGAGAGATGTGCAAAGAAAATGAAAGATTGTTAGGTAGCAGTGAAATCATCGAATCGGTTTTTGGCAAACAAAAATATCTGGAACGGGATTATGCGAAAGAAGGTTTTACTTCGTTAATATTGGGAATAGGAGCATTTGCTGGGACGTTAACGGTGGCTGACGTCAAAGAGGCGCTGGTTTCTACGCCGGTAAAAATAGTCCTGAAATGGTGCAAAGATGAATTGGGTGAAACCTTGCAGAGCAAAAAAAATATAGCCTATTCTGACGTGAGAAAGGGAACAAAAACAGACTTGATTTATAATTGCGCAAATTGAGTATTTTCATCACCCCAGGTTATATCTCGGTTTGTTCTGATATTTCCAGAGCGTCATCAACTTCAATGCCCAGGTATCTGACGGTACTTTCAAGTTTGGTATGCCCCAGCAACAATTGCACGTCCCGTATGTTTTTCGTCCTGCGGTACACAAGCGTTGCTTTTGTTCTGCGCATGGTATGAGTTCCATATACCGCAGGATCGAGACCAATCGATTTAACCCAGTCATCCACAATCCGAGCATATTGCCGAGTCGAAAGATGCGGTGAACTATGAATTCGGCTTGGAAACAGATATTGATCCGATTTGAGCTGGGCTTGGCTGATCCAGGCGCCAACCTATTCTCTGGTTTGTTCAGTGATTTCAAACTGAACAGGGCAGTGTGTTTTCTGTTGCATAATCATAGCCCGCGTTGAAACCCTGTTACTCTGGGCTACATCACACACGCGCAGCTTTACCAAATCGCAGCCGCGTAGCTTGCTGTCAATGGCCAGATTGAATAAAGCCAGTTCTCGTGTTCTGTTCGCCAATTGCAGGCGAATACGTATAGCCCAAATCTCTTTGAGTTTCAGAGGGGATTTTTGACCGATCAATTTGCCTTTATTCCAAGGGACTTGATGGTTATTTTGATCATTGGTATCTTGAGTACCTTGCTTCATGACAAACTCCTAAAATTAGGTTGAGGAGTCGTATTGTCATGCTGTTTCCAGTAAGCAGACATGAGAGAAAGTATCGTATGAGTATCGGTCATCGTATATTTGTTATAGAGGAAGATGCCATCTTCCCTATTTCACAAAAGACCTTCAATGAATTGTATTCCGGTAAAGTCGCAGCCCTTCCGAAGTTTGCGGGTCAAACCGTTCAAATTGCTTTAGTCGTTTACACAGTGCATCAGCGAAAACCAGAAACAATTATTCAAATTGATTGTGAACGAATCAGAATTCTGGGTGACGGTTCAATCGATGAAAATTATGCTCACGAAGGCCTGCATCTAGCCGCAAACCGCTTATGGCAAACAGAAGCTGATATGAAATCATCCGGCAATGTTGTGGATGCGACAGCACGATTTGAAGAAAGGCAAAT
>JBBQCU010000416.1:0-3798 GCA_038319065.1 Methylococcales bacterium | reverse complement strand
GAAGAATGTATGCAGGCTGTTGATGAATGTAATGCACCCATGGTGTCGATTCCGGGTGGTGAACCCTTGATTCACAAAGAAATGCCGCAAATTGTCGCGGGCATCATTGCACGCAAAAAATTTGTATATTTATGTACGAACGCATTGTTATTGAAAAAGAGGATTGATGATTATACGCCATCCCCTTATTTGACATTCTCAATTCACTTGGATGGCATGCAGGAAAGGCATGATGCATCGGTTTGCCAGGAAGGTGTTTTTGATCGTGCAGTTGAAGCAATAAAGCTGGCCCTGGGTAAAGGTTTTAGGGTTACCATCAACTGTACGCTTTTCCAGGGTGAAAACGCTCAGGAAGTTGCTGATTTTCTCGATTATGCGATGAAGCTGGGTGTTGAAGGGGTAACCATTGCACCCGGATTCAGTTATGAGCGCGCGCCTTCGCAAGATGTGTTTATTAAGGGCAAAGATGTTAAGGAATTATTCAGGAGCATTTTTAGAATTGGTAAAAACCGCAAATGGAAATTAAACCATTCATCGCTTTATCTTGATTTTTTGGCCGGAAATCAAAACTACGAATGCACACCTTGGGGTAATCCTACGCGCAATGTCTTCGGCTGGCAAAAACCCTGTTATTTATTGGCAGATGAAGGCAATGCTGCCAGTTTCCAGGAACTTCTTGATACTACGCCATGGGAAAAATACGGCAACGTTAATAATCCCAAGTGCGCAAGCTGTATGGCTCACTGTGGTTATGAAGCGACCGCCGTCGAAGACATGTTAAAACATCCATTGAAGGCATTGCTGACATCCATCAGAGGACCTAAAACTGAAGGCAATATGATACCTGAGCCCACGCCTCAGTATGAATCCGAAAGACCCTTACCAAACCTTTCAGGCATTCCAATCAGAGTGGAAATGGCTGATTAACATACAACAGCAGCGTAAATAATGTTTATGAATATGTTATAGTTATATGAGGTATTGGGTATGGTTTTTAATAATATGAGATTAGCTGTTGTATTTATATTTTGTTTGTTTGCAGCAGGCAATGCTGTTGCGCAAACTGAAAGTGGAGCAACCGCAAAGCAGGTGGTCGAAAAATTTCAGACAGAACTGATAGCTGTCATGAAGAATGGTAAGCAATTAGGCTATGCAGGAAGATATGACAAGCTGTATGATCCGGTTTTGAATAGCCACGATCTAACAAAGATTGCCCGCATTGTAGTAGGTAAAGAGTGGGAAAAACTATCCGAGGCCCAACAACAAAAACTGGTTGATGTATTTATCCGGTTGAGTGTTGCGTCTTATGCGCATAATTTTAAAGATTACTCAGGAGAATCATTTGTTTTTGATTCAGAAGAGGAAACTACAAGAGGCGGCGTCGTTGTTCATAGCCATCTTATTATTCCGGATGATAAACCAGTTAAATTTGATTATATGCTAAAGGAAAAAGGCAATAGCTGGCGCATTATTAACATTATTGCTAATGGAGTAAGCGATTTAGCCTTGAAAAGATCAGAGTACACCACTATATTACAACGCGATGGCTTTGATGCCTTAATAGCAAAGATAAACGAAAAAATTGATAATTATTCAAAACAATAAGTTAATAAAGGTTTCATTCCAATGAACATGCCATACAGCCGCATTCGTAACCCCAAAATTCAGCAAATTATCTCAGGCATGCTTATTAGTATGACCCTTTCCTTGGGCGGCTGTGCATCAACCGGAGTTACTGAACAGCAAACTACAGCAAATAAGGCCGATCCTTATGAGAACTTTAATAGAAATATGTTCACCTTCAATGATAACGTTGATGACTATGTTGCCGCACCTATTTCAAATGCCTACAAATGGGTAACACCTCAGTTTATGCAAACCGGTGTTGCCAATTTCTTTAGTAATCTTAAAAATATCAACGTCGTTATTAATGATGTTCTACAGGCTAAATTTGCACAAGGTGCTCATGATACCGGACGCTTTGCACTCAATACTACCATGGGTTTGGCCGGTTTTGTTGATGTAGCGTCACACGTTGGGCTAGAACGAAATGATGAGGATTTTGATCAGACTCTCGCCGTCTGGGGGGTTCCTCAGGGCTCCTATTTGGTAATCCCTTTTCTGGGACCAACAACTGTGCGAGGCATTCCCGCCGCGGCATTTGATACGGCAGCAAACCCAGCCAGTTATGTAGGTATGCCGGTACAGCTGATCTCCTTATTGAATACGCGCGCAAACGCAGAAGGCGCATTGAAATTCATTGATGAAGCCGCATTGGATCCCTATGTATTTACTCGCGAGTCTTTTTTGCAGTGGCGCAATAATCTGTCAACCGATGGTAAATCCGAGTCCTCTTTAGATCTCGATGCTGAGTGGAGTGAAGATACGGCAGGTTCTGCGGCCAAGGGCGGTGATGCTGCTATAGACAATAAAAAAGCCCCAGCCTTGCATGTAAATACTGGAACTAAATAATTTCGAATTCTTTGGGTGGTCGCTTAATCATACTAAATGATAACTACGGCCACTTCGTTAGGAAATGCGGCAACAAACTGAAAAACATAACCCGCTAAAAATAAAAACCGTCTTAGGATCTTGCGCGTCTCTAAAAATGTAATAAACAATGCACTTCGTAATCGCTGAGTTTTCTCCGTCCTTCCAGGAAATCCAGCTCTACAACAAAAGCGCAAGCTTCAACTTTGGCCCCCAGTTTTTCAACTAATTCACAGCTTGCCTTTGCTGTTCCGCCTGTAGCCAAAATATCATCAATGAGCAACACCCGGTCATTCGCGTTAAAGGCATCAATATGGGCTTCCAGTGAAGCTGAGCCATACTCGAGATCATAAGCCACACTTTGAACATCGTAAGGTAGCTTTCCCGGTTTTCTCAGCGGTATAAATGGAAGCGACAATTCCCATGCCACCAATGAACCAAAAATAAAGCCGCGTGCCTCCATGCCTGCTACTGCTGTGATTTCCCTGCCTAAAAAAGGATGGAGTAATTGATGTACGGCAAGTCTTAACGTAGCAGGATCTTTTACCAGTGGCGTAATATCCTTAAAAATTATACCTGGTTTTGGGAAATCAGGAATATCACGGATTTTGTTTCTTAGTCTGTCCATTGTTTTGTTTCAGGTTATTAATGAGTCCGTTGAATAATGTAAAGCGATAAATCGCGCAACAAATCGGCTTCTTTACCAAAAATGCTCAAGCTGTCCAGCGCCTTTTCATGAAGTTCCTGCGCTTTTTGTTTGGCCCCAGCCAATCCTAATAAGGCAGGATAGGTCGGTTTATCGTTGTCCTTGTCTTTGCCCTGCGTTTTGCCTAAGGTGGCGGTATCGCTTTCTTCGTCAAGAATGTCATCTTTAACCTGAAAAGATAAACCGATGCATTTAGCATAATGATCCAATTTTGTCGCCGCAGTCGAATCTATATCGGTTTTGGCAAGGGTTGCCATATTGACACTGGCACGGATTAAAGCCCCCGTCTTATGAATGTGCATGTTTTCCAGTTCAGGCAGATTTAGTTTTGTACCTACCGATTGCAAATCAATTGCCTGCCCGCCCACCATGCCCTGAGAGCCGCTGGCTTTTGCCAGGGCAATAATCATTTTTAACCGGCCTTCAGCAGTCGCTTTGATGCCGGGATCATGAGCCAATATTTCAAACGCCAAAGCCTGTAACGCATCGCCCGCTAAAATAGCGGTTGCTTCATCAAAAGCAACATGACAGGTTGCTTTCCCGCGCCGAAGATCATCGTCATCCATAGCCGGAAGATCATCGTGAATTAAGGAATAGACGTG